>DASXXU010000053.1:0-36898 GCA_036502885.1 Candidatus Tumulicola sp. | reverse complement strand
TTGCAAAGGCAACGAGCAGGACTCGTTGCCCTCGACCGGCGCGCTTCAGCACGCCGGGAAGCCACGCCTAGGACTCAGGCTGGAAGTCGGCGGTGAACAGATAGCTCCCCGTAACCGGCTTGCAATCTTCCAATTTCGGCGAATACGTCGATTGGCGCGCGGCTCGAAGCGCTGCCTGGTCGAGTGACATGTTGTTCGCACTCTTGTACACCGATGCTGTGACCAGATTTCCTGACGGCCCGACGGTTACTTCGATCTGGACCGTCACCGCACCCAATCCAAGGTCGCGCGCCGATTCGGGGTAGTCGGGTGAAACCGCGTTGGTAACCGTTGCCTCAACGTTAGGGTTAGCGCACGACGGTTTAGGCGTACCGGGCGCAGCGGTCGACACCGGAGCCTGCGCCTTACCCGTGCCTCCGGGCGCGCCGTTTTCGCTGCCTTGTTGCGGCTGGCTGACGGTGTTTTCGGTCGACTGACCCGCCTTAGCGTTGCTCGATTGATGAACCAAGTTCACCTTGAGCGGCTTGGGCTGAACCTGCTGCTTTTTAGGCGGAGGCGTCGCCTGAGGCGGCGGGGTCGGGGTCGGCGGCGGTGTCGGCGTGGGCGGGGGCGGCGTGTGAACGCGGACGCGAATGCGGTGCGTTTCCGACACCTTTTCGACTTCTTGGTCGCTGTGTTGGTTCTTAAGGTTGGGCAGAAACGCGCCAACCAACAAGTGGACGAGCAACGACAAAATGATTGCCCATCCGATGAAGCTGCCGACGCGCTCGCTGGTCGTCAGATAGCGCGACTCGCGCTTCTGCGGCGGCTGCTGCGGCGGTTTGGGTGGCGGAGGCGCGGAGGATCCCATGCGTTACGGGCTCTGACCCTCTGGCGTGCCTTCGACGTGGTTGGCCAAGCCGAAGTCGGTGAGATCTACCGATTTGGCCGCGTCCATTACTTGCAAAATGATGCCGTAGCTGGCGTGCGGGTCGGCCTTAATAATAACGCTCTTGAACCGGTGTTCGGTCTCGTCTTGCAGGGTTGCGAACGCATCCTTCGCTTGTCCGATGGAGACGACGTTCGAACCGATCGAAATATTGTTCTTGTCGTCGATGCGCACCAAGATCTGCGAGGGCGTCACCTTGTCTTTGTTGTGGGCGTCGGGGAGCTTCGGCTCTTTGGTTACCGACGCCAAAATGATGAAGATGATGAGCAGAACCAACAATACGTCCGTGAAAGGCGTAATGTTGATGGTCGACATTACTTCGTCTTCGCCACCACCGGTCGAAACGGCCACGTTTGCTCTACCCTTCCGCTATGACGTTACGAAACCGACGTCTTGCAAGTTGGCGTCCTTGGCCGCGTCCAGAATCCGGATGATGATTCCGTACTGCGCCTTCGCGTCGGCCACGATGGCGACGTGATGGTTCGGCTTCTTCTTGGCAGCTTCGTACATGACGCGATAGATGCCGACTTGGTCGGTTTTCTCGCCGTCTACGAAGATCGCGCCCGCATTGTTGACGTCGACTTCTATGTCGTTTTTGTTCTTGTTCTGCTGATTCTGGTTGTTGTTGTTATTGTTCGGCAGCTCTTTTTCGAAGCCGGGAGGGGCGACGAGTGCCGCGAGAATCATGAAGATGATCAGGAGAACGAGCAGGACGTCGGTGAACGGCGTGATGTTGATCTCCGCCATCACCTCTTCGTCGCCCTTGGCCGATAACAGGCTCACGTAATTGAATTTCCGTTCGTCGGCTTACTTGGAGCCCTTGGGCGGTTGATAGAGATCCGTCGGAATCGGCGAACCGGTGTTGTGGAAGTGAAGCATCTCGGCCAGTTGATTGGCCGCGACGATCATTTCTTGGTTGTAGTTCTTGATCCGCGACTTGAAGTAGTTGAAGAACACGACCGCGATGACGGCGATGATAAGACCGGTTGCGGTGGTGATCAATGCTTCCGAAACGCCGGCTGCCACGACCGCGGGGGTCGAGTTGCCTTTGAGCGCGATATCTTGGAAGGCCTTAATGATACCGAGAACGGTACCGAACAGACCCACGAACGGCGCGATAACGGCGATCGTGCCGATGATCGGCAGATTCCGTTCCAGCGCGTTCAGATGTTCCATCAAGGCGATCGAAAGCGCGTCGGTAATATCGGCGCGGTTCTTTTCACCGCGCTTGAGGCCGAACTCGAGAATGCGTGGAAGCATGCCCTTTTGATCGGCGCAAATCTTGATGGCGCCCGGCAGATCGTCGGCAGCTATGCGCTGGCCGATCTGACGAAGCAGCCCCTTGGTATCGCCATGTTGTGATGCAAAAAATACCAGTCGCTCGATGGCGACGGCGACGCCGACGATCGAGATAAGCAGCAGCAGCCACATATCCCAGCCGCCCTGCATCATGAGACCCCAGAATCCAGCGAACACTGTGTGCGACCCTCCCGTTACGGGTTGCGTTTTCGGTGATGTTGAGCGCGACCCATTGGCCTACGCTCGGAGAAAGTCCTTGCGCTGTTTGCCGGCGTTACTGCGACGGCGGAGCGCCCGATTGAGTAAGATTCTTCTTCATAAAGGATTCGATCGCCAGAGCCAGCTGCTGGTTGCCCGCAGCCTTCGCGAGGGAATCGGCTTTCGTCAAAGCGTCCTGCGCCTTTTGCTTCATCGATTCGTCGTGACCTTGTGCCCATTCTCCGGTTAACGCGATGCCGAGCGCGAAGTTCGCTTGAGGATCGTCGCTCTTGGCCGCGATCGCCTTGTCCGCGTACGCCTGCATCTTCTTATAGTCCGGCTTGTCGGTCTTTGCCACCAAGAACGCAGCTTCGGTGTACGCCGTGACCGCGACCAGCTGATCGCCTTGCGAACCGGCAAGATCGAAGTCTTTGAACGCCTCGTCGTAGTTCTTGGCATCACCGGCAGCGATACCGGCCTTCAGATAGGTATTACCCAATACCCGGTTCGGCAAGGTGCTAGTCGGATCGATCTGCTTGATTTCCGCAGCGGTCTTGGCCACGCCGGCCTGATCGTTGTTTGCCGAGTACGCGGCCATGAGTTGCGAATCGATGTTCACCTTCGCCGCCGTCGACAGCTTCGAAGCGTTCATCTGCGCGTGCACGGCCTGCAACGTCGCCAACGCCGCGGCGTTTTGACCGTTGGCCAGTTGCGCGGCACCGAGCGCGAAGCGAGAGTTTGCATCGGGCTGCAATGCGACGGCTTTGTTCGCGTACGATAATGCGGTCGAAGGGCTCGTATTTACTTGCGCGACCGCGGCGGCGGCGAAACTGGCCGCGGCGGCCGGTTTGAACTGCGTGCCGATCGAGCTGACCTGATCGAATGCTTGTGCTGCGGTGTTCACGTCGCCCGAGTCGAACGCCGCAACGCCCAGCATCTGCCGTAGCGACTCGTCGTTCGGCGAACTTGCCAACGCCGACTGCGCTTTGGCCTTTGCGGCAGCGTAGTTTTTCTGACGGATCAGCGTTGCTACCGAGGCCGCCGCCGGACTCAACGTGCCGCCGCCGGCGCCGCCGTTCGAACTTTCATCGCTCGACTGTGCGACCGACTTGCCGTGGAATTTTAGCGTGAAATCGTAAAAAGCCGTCGTGGGCGTGGTTCCGCGATGGGCCGGCCGGTACGACGATGCCTGCGCGATCGATAACGCGGCCCCGTTATCGCCGGCGTTGGTGCTCTTAATCACCTTGATCGCCTTGTGCGATCCATCGGCGTTCACTTGCACTTGCACCACTACCGTGCCGCTGCCCGCGATGGGAACCGATGTCGTTCCTTGTTTGATTAGTTTCGCCGGACTGAATTCGGTTGCGTACTGTGCGTTCGCCGGCGAAGCTGCCAGTGCGACGGCAGCCAGGGTAACGGCGATTGATGGAAAGCGTTTCATCGAATCCTCTGCGTTGGCGGTGAAGGGCGATAACTAAACGGCGATGCCGAGTTCGGGAATGCGACGACCGATCGCCGAGGCGACCTCCGCCACTTTACGAGCCAGCGATGCGAACTGATCGGGGGTGAGCGACTGTTGGCCGTCGGACGCTGCGTGCGACGGGTCGGGATGGACTTCCACCAGGATTGCATCGGCGCCCGCCGCCACTGCGGCAAGGCTCATCGGCTCGACGAGCCGCGCGACGCCGGTACCGTGCGAAGGGTCGACGATCACCGGCAGATGCGTCAGTTCGTGCAGCAACGGGACGACCGCTACGTCGAGCAGGTTGCGCGTCGCGGGATCGAACGAACGAATTCCTCGCTCGCACAGTACGACGTTGGGGTTGCCGGCGATCAAAACGTATTCCGCGGCCATCAGCCACTCGTCGACCGTCGCGGCGAATCCGCGCTTGAGCAAAATCGGCTTTCCAGCCATCGCCGCCTCGCGAAGCAAGGCAAAATTCTGCATGTTGCGGGCACCGATCTGCAGCATGTCGGCAAACTCGGCGACCATCTCGACGTGCCTTGGGTCCAGGACTTCGGTTACGACGTCGAGCCCGTTGCGGTCGGCGGCCGCACGCAACAGCCCTAAACCGTGACGCCCAAGCCCTTGGAAAGCGTACGGGGACGTTCGCGGTTTGAAGGCTCCGCCGCGTAACACCGAAGCTCCGGCCGCGGCCACGGCCGCAGCGGTCGTCTCGATTTGTTCTTCCGATTCGACCGAGCACGGCCCGGCGCACAACACGACGGCATCGCCGCCAAACACGGCGCCTCTAGGAAGTTTGACGACGGTTGGCTGGGCGGCGGCGCCGCGTTGGACGAGGTGACGATCTCCCGGGGGCATCGGCCTCGGTTTCGCTTTGCGCATCCGAGGGTCCGTCCGAACGCCTGCGTTCGAGCGCGCGCACCTCGGCTGGAAAGAGCGGCCGGGTCGACCCGGGTTTCAAATCCCCTAGTGAAATCGGACCGAATCGCAGCCGCACCAGACTAGCGACAGGATGCCCGATGGCCGCGAACATGCGCCGGACTTGGCGGTTGCGCCCCTCGTGCAACGTAATATCGACGACCGTTTCGCCGCGCCGGCGAGCCACGATCCGCACGCCTGCTAGAGCGGTCATACGTCCATCGATCGGGACGCCGCCGGCTAAGCGTTCGATCCCGTTGGGCGCGAGTTCGCCGCGCACGATCGCACGATACGTTTTGTCGACGCCGTAGCGTGGATGCAGCAAGCGATGCGTGAGGTCGCCGTCATCGGTAAGCAGCAGAACGCCCGAAGTGTCGTAATCGAGACGCCCGACCGGTACCACGCGAACGCCGGGTGGAATGAGGGCGGCGATGGTCGACCGTCCCTCCGGATCCGACATCGTCGTTACGACGCCGGCCGGTTTATGCAGCACGTAATATGAAAACGAAGGCGCCGGAAAAACCGGCGCCCCGTCGACTTCGACCGCATCGCTGGGCGCGACCGTCGTTCCGAGCTCGCGTACGAGCTGCCCGTTAATGCGTACGCGACCGCTTGCGATCAGTTCGTCTGCGGCACGGCGCGATGCGACGCCGCAACGCGCGAGGAATTTGTTCAGGCGCACGCGCGTGCCCCGAACGTTAGTGTTTGCCGTTTTCCTCGTAACCGCGCGACATCGAGAGCGCTTCCTTGGTAACCGATTGGAGGAACTCATCGTTGGTGCGCGTTTGCGCCATCTTATCGAGGATGATTTCGGTGATGTCGCCGGTGTTGAGCACCGCGGTCGCGCGGCGCAACATCCAGATCTTGCGCATCTCGTCGGGCGAGAGCAACAACTCTTCGTGACGCGTACCCGAGCGCTTGATATCGACGGCCGGGAAGACGCGCGACTCCGCGAGTTTGCGCGTGAGGTTGAGCTCCATGTTGCCGGTGCCCTTGAACTCTTCGAAGATGACGTCGTCCATCTTGGACCCCGTCTCGATCAACGCCGTGGCGATGATCGTGAGCGAGCCGCCTTCTTCGATCTTTCGCGCCGCACCGAAGAATCGCTTCGGCTTGTGCAGCGATGCGGTATCCAAACCACCCGAAAGCGTGCGGCCGGAACTGGTGATGACCTGGTTGTAAGCGCGCGCCAACCGAGTGATCGAGTCGAGCAGGATGACGACGTCTTTTCCTTGCTCGACGAGGCGCTTGGCGCGTTCCATCGCGAGCTCGGCAACGGCCGTGTGATTCTCCGGATGCTCGTCGAACGTCGATGCGACGACCTCTCCATCGATCGTACGCTGCATGTCGGTGACTTCTTCGGGGCGCTCGTCGACCAACAGCGCGATGATGTGCGCTTCGGGATGATTGATCGAGATCGCGTTGGCGATATTTTTGAGCAGCGTCGTTTTGCCGGCCTTCGGCGGCGAAACGATCAGCGCTCGCTGGCCTTTACCGATCGGGCAGAATAGGTCGATGACGCGCGTCGAGAGTTGCGTCGAGCGAACTTCGAGCTTGAAGCGCTCCTGCGGATAGATCGGGGTGCCTTTTTCAAAGACGCGCCGGCCTTTGATCGCCTCGGGTTCGAGCCCGTTGATCTTGTCGACTCGAATCAGGCCGTAATACTTTTCGCTCTCCTTCGGCCGGCGGACCTGACCCTCGACCAAATCTCCGCGGCGAAGTTCGAAACGGCGAATCTGCGATTGGCTTACGTAGATGTCGTCGTTGCCGATCACGTAACCGGCGCGGCGCAAAAATCCGTAACCCTCCGGCAAGACGTCCAATATCCCGCTTGCCATTTCGAGACCCGAACGCGCCGACTGTGCCGTAAGAATGGACGCGATGATATCGTCCTTCTTTAACTTAGCGGGCGTTAGGATTTCGATTTCGAGTTCGCCGGCGAGCGCGATCAGTTCGGTCTTCGTCTTTTCGGCCAGCTGTTCGGCCGTTAGCTGCGGTGGTCCAATATCCGGTTGCGGAAATTGTTCGTGGAACTGACCGGGATTTTGAAAACGCCGGTGACGGGTGCGGCGGCGACGGCCTCCATTTTGCGGAGGACGCATGTCGTTGTTGTTGTTGTTGTTGGAGCGATGTTCCGTTTGCAGAGGAGTGTCTCTCTCAGGAAACCGCACGCGCATCACAACGTCGATTCGCGGGCGAGGCTGCCTCGCAATCGGAACGGCGGCGCGTCACGGGGGGAATGTCAAATGGCGTCGCGGCCGAAACGTGTTCGATGCTTCGCGACGCCCACAATATACCATAAGCGCGCCTGAGGTTCAAGGTCGTGCGATTCGGACCGGTCCGCTGACGTGCGGATTGCCGGCTTCGTAATAGCGCAAGGGCCTCGATGCGGCGCTCGTCACGCCGATGCGGGGGCTCACGCGCACGCGCGAGGGACGAAGCGGGCGCCCTTCGGCGATCCAGAGATCCTCATCGTCTATGACGTTGAGGCCCTCCAACGTTCTATCGATCGACAGCGCGGTGCACAAGCGCCCTGGGCCGCGACAGAGGTCGCGTGGCGACGAATGCGGCCGGCGTGCAAGCATTAGCTCTTGCCCGATTACCGGCTCCAACGCGCGAATTAGCACGCCGGCGCCCGTGCCTTCCACTTCGCTCGATAGGTTGAAGCAAAAGGACGTACCATAGATCTGATACACGTACGAGCGATGCGGCGGTCCGAACAACGTAGTCGTGCGCGGCGTGATGCCGCGAAACGCATGACAAGCAGGGTCACCTGGAAGATACGCTTCGGTTTCCACGATGCGGCCCGCAACGATGCCTTCCGGAGTTCGCCGAACCAAATAACGCCCGAGCAGCGCTCGCGCTAACGCTCGGGTGTCTTCGGGAAGCGCGCCCGGGTCGAGACGGCGCAGTTCCGGATCGGTCTCGTTGACTACGCTGCCCGCCCTTTGCTGTTAGGCTGCGACGTGCAAAGCGACTTCCGCGCGGGCGCGTTGCGTCAAGTCGTTTTCGGATGCTTCGATGACGTCGAACTCGGCGAGTTGATTCAACATGCAGCGCAAACGCACGTACGGCATCACCAAGCTTCCGGGAACTTCGCGATGACCACCGAGGTCGGCGACCAACGCAGGGTCGTTAACGGCGAGGCGAACGCGCTCGACGTGCCATCGCCGAAGCGCGTGCACGATGGCGGTCAACGCTGCATATCCGATTACTCGATCTTCCGCACCACGTGCTCGCACACGAAACGGCACGCGCAGCAATCGTTTTTGTCCGCGTCCCGAAACGTCGGCATAAGCGATCCCGGTACCACCGCGATCGGCGGCAAAGCCGACTTCCGCAGTCATCCAGGCTGGAGCGCTCTGTTGTGGTGTTCGCATGATGTTCCTATACCCAATCGTATGCGAACATATGTTCGATGTCAAGCGATCCGATCGCAGATTTCCAGGTCGCGATAGAGCGCCAGCATCCGGTCGACGTGCGGTTCGATTCCAAAACGTTTGGCCAAGCCGGCGCCCCTGCGGCGCTCCGTCGCGGTCGCATCCGCCGGTACGTCGCGAATGGCGGATGCGAACCCGGCCGCAGTGGGGGCCACGAAGGTTGCCGAATCGTCCAACACGTCTCGGCTCTGCGGAACGTCCGAAACGATCAGCGCGGCGCCGGCGGCCAAAGCTTCGGCCAGGACTAAGCCCTGCGTTTCGGTCGTACTCGGCATGCAAAACGCGTCGCAGCCGGCGTACAAATCCGGAAGCCGTTCGCGCGGCTGAACGCCCATGAACCGGGTGTGCTCCGCAACGCCCAGTTCGACCGCACGTGCTTCCAAGCGTTCGCGATCCGGGCCGTCCCCGGCAACCGCCAAGCGTAGCCGGTCATCGCCGGCCGCGGCCATTGCCTGGAGCAGAACCTCGATGTTCTTCTCCCGGCCCAAGCGCGAGACGCAAAGCAACAGCCGATCGTTCGGACCGGCGCCTGCGGCAGCGCGAACGGCCTCAATTCGGCGCCCGGCAGCGAAGCGGTCGACGTCGATCGCGCTTGGAACGACGTCGACGCGCGTTCGAACGCCGAGGTCGCGTAGGCGACGCGCCATCGATTCCGTCGGAACGACCACGGCATCGGCCAGGTTGGCAAACGTTCGCGTGAGCTGCGAGGCCGCGAAGCGCGTCGCGTTTTGCTCGAACGGTACGTAATGCGCGTACTCTTCCAACTGGGTGTGGTACGTGTACACCATGGGAATGCGATAACGGCGAGCGTAACGCAACGCAGTCCACCCCGTAACGAACGGCGAGTGCGCGTGCACGATCGAGAGCCGCTTGATGACGGCATTCACATTGCGACGCGCTACCAGCGGCAGCGTTAAACGATAGGGCGTTTTCGTGGGCAGCGGCAGCGATGGCATACGAAAGACGGGGCCGTCTGCCTCGACCTGCCCGGGCATGTGCGGAGCGAAGCAAAACGTCTCGTGCCCGCGGGATTCGAGGCCCTGTGCCAACGCCTCAATCGAGGCGACGACGCCGTTCACCACGGGCCGGTAGATCTCGGTGAAGAGGCCAATGCGTAGCCGGTCCACGGCACCGTCCTTCGCCTCCCCGGCGGCCTCTCCGCTGGCTTGCCCGCCGCGAGAGGTGCGACTTTCCAGGTAGAAGAACGCCGCAACCCCCGTGCTATAGTGCCCGGGCCAGACCGCCGCCCGAAGAGGCGGCTCGAGCCGGTTGTGTACCGGCCTCATCGTCTCGGCGTGCCGGCGCGGCGTGCCGGCCAGAGCAAGGCCGCCCGGCGGCCATACGACTCGACTTGCATCGTTTGCTTTCTTCGGGTGGAGAGCGCGAATCTTGCGGCGGGCCGGTAGCGAAAGGCAGACGTTTGTTCCTCGAACGCTTCGGCGGATTACGCCGACTTGTCGCACTTACCGCATTGTTTGCGGCCGTCGCACCGGCTTCGCGTGCGATGGCGGCCACGCCCAACGATGGGTCGCCGCGCATGCATACGGTCTCGTTTGCGACCAAGGGAACGATCGTGAGCGTCACGACCGACGCCCCGACCGTGGGCGACTTCCTGCGCGAAGAGGGGATCAGCCTGGGCGATCACGACTCCGTCTGGCCCGCCACCGACGTCCCGATCACCGAAGGCACCATCGTCCAGTACCGCAGTGCCGTCCAAGTTTCGATCGTCGTCGGCCATCGCCAAACGCAAGTGTGGAGTGCTGCGCCCGATGTGGCCGGCATGCTTGCCGACAACGGCGTGCGCACCGGACGCTTCGACATCGTGGTGCCGGCGCGCACCGCACCCGTCCCGGCCAACGGCACCGTTCGCGTAGCGCACGTTACGACTTGGACGACCACCGTCGTCACCCACCTGACGCCGCCGACGCGACATCGTTTGGACGGATCGCTCGCACCGGAAATTTCCCGCGTGCGCGTTGCCGGATCGGCCGGCACGCGCGTCTCCATCGTGCGTTCGCTGCAATTAGGATCGCACGTGCGTCACGTCGTTCTGTCGTCGCACGTAACGCGAATCGCGGTCGCACGCGTAATCGCCGACGGGCCGCAAGCCTACGAAGCGTACCAACGTTTGCGCGAGATCGGTGCGCTCGATGCGAACAACTTTGCGACGCGCGCGATGCAAATGGTTTCGATGGAAATGATCGCAACCGCCTACACCGCAAACTGCGCGGGTTGCAGCGGGATGACGGCGATCGGACGTCGCGCGGGCCACGGAATCGTAGCGGTCGACCCGAGATTCATTCCGATCGGAACGAAACTCTTCATCGCCGGATACGGATGGGCGATCGCCGGCGACACCGGTGGTGCGATCCGCGGATCGCGAATCGATTTAGGGTTCGACACGGATGCCGAAGCGATGGCATTCGGACGTCGTGAAGTAACGGTATACCGGTTGAAGTGAACGACGCATCCCATCCGCGGGCGCTATTGGCCCGCTGGGGTTTGCGGCCGCAAAAACGCTACGGGCAACATTTCTTAGTCGATAACGCCGCGGCCACCGCCGCGGCGCATTTGTGCGTCGACGGCGACCCTTCCATTCCGGTGTTGGAAATAGGCGCGGGCACCGGCGTTTTGACCCACGCGTTATTAGCCGAAGGCGCGAACGTCACGGCCATCGATATCGATGCGCCGCTGCTATCGAAGTTGCGCGAACGAAGCGAGTTGGCCGATGCGGCCTTCGAGCTTGGCGACGCGTTAGCGTTCGACTATGCGGGTTGGGCGAACGAACGCGTGTGGCGCGCGGCGGGCAACTTGCCGTACAATATCGCGACGCCGCTGATCCTCCGATTGGTATCGATGCCGCACGGCCCGCAGACCATGACGTTCATGATTCAAAAAGACGTTGCGTTGCGGCTCGCGGCAGCCGCAGCTACGCCGTCGTACGGAAGCTTATCGATCGCGGTACAAAATGCGGCGCACGTCGAGTACGGCTTTACGGTCGCCCCAAGCGCGTTCTATCCACCGCCGAAAGTACAGTCTGCCGTGGTGCGCATCGTGCGCCGCAACGAACCCGCGGCACGTACGCGCGACCCGGCGTTGTTCGAGAAGGTCGTGCGCGCAGCGTTCGCGTACCGGCGAAAAACGCTCGTCAACAGTCTGTCGCTGGCCCTAGCTCTGCCGCACGAACGCATCGAGCGAGCGGCTGCCGCCGCAGACATTCCTACGGAAGAACGCGGTGAACGGCTCACGATCGACGATTTCGCCCGGCTGGCCGACGCATTGGCCGAAGGATAGCTTCAGCGGCGCCGGCGCCTGGATAACCGCTGCGATGATCGTCTTGATCGTCGCGGCTTCCGCATTCGTTCAAGCCGTTACCCCGGCGCAAACGGGCCGACAGATCATGTCGCCGGCGATCGTGGTCGCGGGCATCGTTCTGCAATCGTTGTTCGAGGCCGGCATCGTCGCCGCGCTGCTATTAGCGTTGCCCCGTATCTCCCGGATGTCGCTGCGAGAAATTGGCTTTACGGTCCCGACGCCGTCCGTGATCGTCATCGCGATCATCGGAGCGGTCGCGATGACGATCGTCACCGACGGCGCCGGAAACGTGGTCGACGCGTTAACCCATGCGGATCATCAACAACAGGCCGTTGAGATCTTTCGCGCGTTGCACGATCGAACCGCAATCGTGGTGTTTGCGTTCTTCGCGGTGGTGCTGGCACCGGTCGCCGAGGAAACGATTTTCCGGGTGTTTGCCTTCAATTTCGGCGCGCGCTACGGCGGGTTTTGGCTGGGCGCACCGATTAGCGCGATTCTTTTCGGCTTGGCACACGGCGATGCGTTCGCGGCGATTCCGTTAGCGCTTGGCGGCATCGTATTGTGCGCGGTGTACTACCGCTCGCGCAACGCTTTCGCCTCGATGATCTCACACGGTCTTTTTAACGGTCTATCGATCGCCGGTCTGCTGTTCGCACCGCACTTGATTTCCAAGTAGCACCTTAGCCGACGAGGTCGATGGCCGCTTGGAGCGCGGCATCGGCCGGGATCTCATCGGTATCGACGTACGACAAGCGATGCTGCAGCGAAGGCGGCTTGGTCGTGGTGGCGGGACGCAAATGAAATTTGCGATCCCGAACGATGTTTCCCACGAGGTGCGCCGCACGGGCATTGGGTTCGTCGTACCAATCCGGATGGTGCGCGCGCCAGATTCCGACAACCGCAACCGCGTTGGAAGCCATCGCAACGTGCAACGGCCCGGCCGGAACGCCGATCATCAGTTCGCTGCGTTGCAACAGCGCCTTAAACGTTGCGGCGAACGGTATCCGCAGATCTCCGAGCAGCTCCCGATAGCCGGCGGTAGCTTCGAAATCGTCGCCGTCCATCGAGACGGTTCGCCAGCGCGAATCGTAGCGGTGCAGTTCCCGCACGAATCGTTCGGCTTGCGCGGTTTCCCAGTTCTTTCGCGGCGCCGTTACGCCCGCGCGGGAAATGATCGCAACGCGGGTGCCGGGCGGCGCGAACGCGGCGAGCCTTTCTTCGACCGATCGTCGCACTTCGACGGTGGTCGCAAAATCGAGCGTATTCGGTAACGGTTGCGAGAGATCGAACTGCCCGAGGCGATTTGGATCCACCAAGAGGCGCGCCAGATTGCGCATTTTCGTATGGTACGGATAGGCGCTGCGGCCTTCGGTTTCGGGGTAATCCGTCCACAACAAATCCGTTGGATCGAACGCGCGAACGGCCGGTTCGAAATCGGGCGATAGTTGGGCGGTGACCGGGGCACCGCGCAGCGATGCTTGCCGCAACCCCCAATGCGCCGGCTCGCCATGTAACCGGTCGGAGGGCACGAGCGTTCCGCCGTACAGCGGCTGCAAGAGCGTCTGGCCTTCGAGCATGGCGACGTAATCGTCGCCGGCGCGCGTTACCGCGTAACGATTGCTGGGCTCCAACAACGGCGCGAGCACGCCGAGGTGCACCCAATCACCCAATCCGTGCGGCCAGTACAGCAGAACGCGTTGGTCGCGCAACCGCGCGAAACGCCCGCGGTCTTCGCGCATCGCGGATTCGAAACGGAATGGTAGGGTCGAACTCACGTCAACGTACCGGTACGCCGCCGCACAGACGTGCGGGCATCACACCGCGCAAACTATCGAAAAAGGCGCGTGCATCGGTATCGTAGGCCGGGCACGCAACGAAATCGGGATCGCGACGAAGGTCCAGCCGCACGAGCGGATTTGATGCGGCAATGGCCCACACGCCTTCTTCGCGCCGCGGAAGTAACACGGGAACGGTGGATTCTCGCGCCGCGACCGCCTGGCGATACGCATTCCAGTCGACGATGTACGGCCAGCGCCCGGGCCGCAACGCGGTGTCGCTGAAGATGACCAACGTTACGAGAAGCGCGCACGGAACGATTGCCGGCACGAGCTTAGGAAAACGCCGCGCGCCCGCGACGGCCGCGACCGACGCCGCAGCTAACAGCGGCGCGGTGTAGTGCGATCCGATCCGGCTGGCCTCGTAGTTCCACGGTTGCATGAACACGATTTCGACCATTAAGGGAACGGCGAGCCACAGCCACCGGCCCACGGCTAACGGGGCGAACGCAAACGGTGCCAGCAATAACATGGTGAGCGTAAACTTTCCGCTCACGTCGTGCACCGCCAACCCGTAGGGCGGATCGTTCGGATGGACGCCGAGCAGATGTTCGATCGACCAGTACGCGATAACGGTCGCCAACCCGGCCGCACAGATTGCCGTTCCCAAACGGCGATCGCGCCAGATCGCGCACGCCGCACCGAACCACACCACGAATAGCGCCGAATCTTCCTTGATCCCCGAAAGCAGGATGGCGAAAAGAATCGCCGGCCACCAGGCGTTACGAACGACGGCCAGGACGCCCGAAAACGCCAATACCGGTACGAACACGTTTTCCGAAAAATTATCGTAGGCGAGCCCCTGTGCCGAAGGCGTCAAAAGAAACGCGATGGCAACGATCGTCGCGGCGCGCGGCGACAAGCCTAACTCGCGGCCGAGCAGCCCGAGCGGGATAGCGGCGGCGGCAACGGCCAGCACTTGTACCGCGAGCAGCGTTTCCGCACGCGGAAAAACGGCAAGTAGCGGGACCAGCGCGATCAGCGCCCAGGAGTCGTGAACTTGTAAATGCGGCCGCCACTCGCCGTAGTTAAACGTCGTTCCGTGCCGCCAGTTTACCAGCGTTTGGAGAAACGTTCCGAGGTCGGCGCCATAGCGCAATGCGTATAACCGATTGAGATCGTACGCCAAGAGCACGACCGCGAACGCGGCCGCCGCCCAAAGGACGCCGCGAAGGTTACGCACGCTCGAGCGTTTGCGCGCGGACGCGCTCGACGATTTCGCGCAGCCGGCGCGAGAACGTAGCCGGTGCGAACCCTTCCGCATGCGTTCGCAACACCGTTCTATCGAATCGCTTGTCGTCGAAGGTTCGCAACACGGCCGCGAGCGACGCTGGATCCGGCTGGTCGAAAAACGTTCCGGTCACGCCGTCGACGATCGTTTCGAGTGCGCCGCCGCGACGAAACGCGATCGTCGGACGCCCGGCGGCAGCCGCTTCGAGCGGCAGCAAACCGAAATCTTCTTCGCCCGGCAGAATGGCCGCGCGCGCTCGACCCATCAATGCGTTGAGCGCCGCGTCGTCGATGTAACCAAGCAGGGATGTCGTCGAACCGCGCGCCACGGAACGCAGTTGCGCTTCGGCCGGTCCGGTTCCGGCGACCAGCAGCGGGACGCCGGCTTGCGCCGCAGCGCGGATCGCCAGCTCGATCCGTTTGTACGGCAACAATCGCGACGCGATCAGAAAATATTCGCCGTCGCCGTTGCCGACCGAGAAACGGTCGAGTTCGACCGGACAGTGCAAGACCTCGGCATCGCGTCCGTAGTACTGCCGGATGCGCTCCGCAACGTTGCGCGAGTTCGCGACGTACGCCGTGGGACGCTGGGCGGCGCGACGGTCCCATTCGACCAAACGCCGCACGACCGGACGCGCCAGCCACGGTAGCAGCCGGTTTCCGCGAGAGCGCCCGAAACCACCCACGTACTCGTCGTATGCAAAGGCGAAACGGCTGACCGTGTTGGTGTAGCAAACGTGAACGGCACCGGGCGGCGTTATCACGCCTTTCGCCCACGACGTCGTCGAACTAACGATCGTATCGAATCCGGAAAGATCGAACGATTCGAACGCTCGCGGATAGAACGGCGCGAGCGTGCGGAAATACTTATTCGAGAACGGAACGTTCGCGAGATACGACGTGCGAACGCGTTGGCGCGGCACCAAATCGCCGACGGCGTTCTCATCGTACAACGATGTGAAAACCGGCGCATCCGGCCATTCTTTGGCGATGGTAGCGAAGACGCGTTCGGCGCCGCCGCGCTGGTTCAAATAGTCGTGAACGAGCGCGACGCTCAGTTGCTTTGTGTGCTTTCTTCCCGCGGCAGCACGAGCGCGATCGACGGGTTTCCGAGATAGACGCGCGCCACGCGTTGCACGTCGGCCGGCGTGGTCGAAGCGATCGCTTGTAAGGCGCGTTCGAGAAAGTCGGGCGACGCGTCGCCGCGCGCGAAGACCGCCGCCAGCCAGGCACGCGTTTCGAGCGTGGTCGTGCCGGTAGCAAAGTCGCCGGCGGCTTGTGCTTTGAACTGGTCGATCGAACCTTGCAGGCGCGTCGCAGCCAAAACGTTGACGATCGACAGCGCCGTCGCGAAGGTTCGCGTCGGATTTCCGATGCCGCCGTTGACGTAGAGGACCAAATGCGCGGGCGAACGGTCGTACGCGTACTCGGCTCCGACGGCGTGCGACACGAACGTGGGCGTGACGACACCCGGCACTTGCGCGACATCCGAAAGCGTACGCCGCAGAAATGCCGACAGCACGAGCATCGGTCCGAAATCGCGACTGCTAACGTCCGGCGCCGGATATTGCGCGATCAGCCACGGAGCCGCGATATCGCGATGTGCGATGACCTCGCGCGATGCGCCGTTCAATGGCGTTACGCGAGCCGGAACGACGTTCGTGGTTCCCTCTGGCAAGGTCGACGCCAGCGATGCCAGATCGAACGATCCGAGTATGTCGAGCTTGCCGACGGCGCTCACGTATGCTCCGCCGCGACGATAATACGTGTGGTAAAACGCCGCCGCGTCGGACGGAACGAGCTGCGCCAACGACGTGCGCGTTCCCAACGCCGGAAATCCGACGTTTGCCTGCTGCGACGATATCTGGTTCAGCATGTCGACGCCGACTTGCAACGCGTATTGCGAATATTGCTCCGACTGCGCGAGATGCGTCGATAGCGCGGTGCGCGCGGCGTTGACGGTTGCCGGCGAGAAATCGGGTGCCGCAATCGCCTGACGAACGAGCGTCAGCACCGCGGGCGCGTCTTGCGCCAACGCTTCGACGTAAAAATGGACGTTGTCGGGATCGACCGAGAACCGAATGGAACCACCGGCGGCCGCGATCGCGCGTTCCAACGGGGTACCGCTCGACGGCGTTTCCAAGATGGTTTGCGCGACCAGCGCGGCGAGGCCGTTTTGGCGTACCGTCTGACGGTCGAGGCCGGCATGCACCACCAACTCGACGCCCACGAGCGCCGCTTGCGAGTCGTTTTGACGGACGATCGAAACGCCGTCTTGCTGTTGGATGGCGGTTTGCGAACTCTGGGCCAGCGTCGACGACGGCAGCGCCGGCGCGACGAGAGCGAGGACGAGCGCGACGGCCCAGGGTTTCAAGATGCGTTGCCTTTCGGTTGGTTCGGCGGCACGAGAAGCTTTACGGAAACCGGTTGCATGAGGTAGCGACGCACGATGTCCGCCACGTACTGCGGATCCAACGAACGCGCGGCTTGTTGGTACTCTTCGCTGGCGTCGCCCGGAGCGTACGACGGGTTTCCTTCGACGGCGTACCAGCCGAGATTATCCGCGCGCTGCTGCGGCGTCTCGGTGTCGGACGCAACGTGATACAGGAACGCTTCCAAAGCCGCCGCAAAAACGTGCGCGTCGAGCGGACGCTGCATGGCGCTCATACGATCGAGTACGGCGCGTTCGGCTTTGGCTTCGTCGCCGCCGCCTATCGTTACGACCATCACGCCCGGGTCGTGCAACGTGACGAACTGACCGGCAACGAACGCGTCTTCGGATGCTACGTCGAGCGACACCAAGCCGGTCCCGTCGCGAAACAGATAGTCGGCGACGAAATCCATGGCGGTCGATGCGCGGCGATCCGAAATCGCCGGCCCGAGCCATGCGAGGCCCTTTCCGGAAACGGCTCCGTTTGCATCGCTGCTACCGATCGTTCCCGAAAGCGTCGAATCGAACGGCGGATCCATCGTCGACGGTCCGTTGCCATCCGTAACCGCGGTTAGCGAGGTCGCATCGACGGCGCCCGTCAACGTCAACATCGCGTTGCCCGAACGAAACGCGCGCTTCGCAAAATCGCTCACACTCGTCGGCGTCACCGCAGCGATTGCCGCGATCGAATCGGGCAGCGGCGGAAAATGCGCCGGACCGGCTGAGAACAGTTGCGCAAATAACAGATCGTGCAGCGTGAGATCGGTGGAATAGCGCTGCTCCACGGCGCTCACCGCCGCGTCGCGCTGAGCCGTTTTTACCGCCGACGCGTCGATCGACGGGGCAAAATATGCTGCCGTCATCGCCGCGACGACGCGCCGCGCGGCCGACGCGGGCACGGTCGCTCCGATCCCCACGATATCGGGATACACGTTGATGTTCAAACGGCCCCCGACGCTGTCGACCAGCGCGAACAACGATTTTCCGCCGGATAACGGCGCAACCGCGGCAGCCGTTGCGGCCAGGCGTGCTATGCCGGGCGATGCGTTGTCGTAACCCGCGCCCGGGGCCCGGAACCATAAACCGACCGCGGCGGCACCGACGGTCGGATTGGGTTCGAGAACGTACGATCCACCTTTGGGTAGATCGCCGCGCTGTTGCGCGATACCGGCAGCAGCGCCCGGCGACGGACCGGACCAACAAACGAATGCAAGCAACGCGGCGGCGGCGGCCGTCGCCGGCTTCATGCGGGTTCCGGTGAAATGTTCGGCGGTAAGCGCGTCGGCTTTTCGGCCCGCTTGGGTTCGTGACGTTCGACGTCCGTTGCACTTTGCGGCGCCACGTCGGTGCTCGGCCGCTCGAACGGACGATCCTCGACAATCGCTCGCACTTCTTCGGCGTCGACCGTTTCGTACTCGAGCAGCGAGGCCACCATACGCTCGACCTTACCCCAGTTGCCTTCCAACAGTTGTTTGCCGTTGACGTAGGACGACTCGATGATCGTACGCACCTGGGCGTCGATTTTGCTGGCTATTTCTTCGGAGTAGCTGCGCTCGTCGCCGAAGTCGCGTCCGAGAAACACTTGGTGCGCTCCGCGCCCGTACTGAATCGGCCCGAGCTCGCTCATGCCGTATTGCGTCACCATGCGGCGCGCCAGTTCGGTTGCTTTCTCGAAGTCATTGCTCGCACCGGTGGTCACATCTCCGAATTTGATTTCTTCGGCGAGGCGGCCGCCTAACGCCATCGTGATTTGCGCGATCAGCTCTTCACGCGTGCGGCTATGGCGATCGTCTTCCGGGAGCGACCACGTGATGCCGAGCGCCATCCCTCGCGGGATGATCGTCACCTTGTGAATCGGATCCGACTTATCGAGTAATGCGCCCAGCAACGCATGTCCGGACTCGTGATACGCCGTGGTTTCCTTCTCTCGCGGCGACATAATCAGCGACTTGCGCTCGGGACCGACCATGACGCGGTCGATCGCTTCGTCGCACTCGAGCATTTCGATCGAGTTCTTGTTGCGGCGCGCCGCCAGCAAGGCGGCCTCGTTGAGCAGATTCTCTAAATCGGCACCCGAAAATCCGGGGGTCCGCTTGGCCAGCGTCTGCAGCGACACTTCCTTGCCCAACGGCTTGTTGCGGGCGTGCACCTCGAGGATCTTCTCGCGACCTTTGAAATCGGCGCGATCGACCACGACTTGCCGGTCGAAGCGTCCGGGGCGCAGCAACGCCGGATCCAAAACGTCGGCGCGGTTGGTCGCGGCAATCAAGATGACGCCGGTATTTTGGTCGAAACCATCCATCTCGACCAACAACTGGTTGAGCGTTTGCTCGCGCTCGTCGTGGCCACCGCCCAAGCCGGCGCCACGCTGGCGTCCGACCGCGTCGATTTCATCGATGAAAACGATGCACGGCGCCGATTTCTTGGCTTGATCGAAGAGGTCGCGTACGCGCGACGCGCCGACGCCGACGAACATCTCTACAAAATCGGAACCCGAGATCGAAAGGAACGGCACGCCGGCCTCACCGGCGATCGCGCGCGCCAACAGCGTCTTGCCGGTACCAGGCGGTCCCAACAGCAGCACGCCCTTAGGAATGCGCGCACCCAACGACTGATATTTCTTCGGATACTTCAGAAAATCGACGATCTCGGCAAGCTCTTCCTTTGCCTCGTCGACGCCGGCGACGTCCGCGAACGTCACCTTCGGCTTATTTTCCGACTGCATCTTGGCTCGAGATCGACCGAACGATAACGCCTGGCTACCGCCGCTCTGCGCCTGCCGCAAGATGAAGAACAGTAGCGCGACCATCAAGACGAGTGGCGCCAACGATATTAAATTGGTAAATAGTCCGCTGTTACTTTGCTGCTCGAAACTGATCGCGCCGCTCTTCACCTTGCGGTAAACGTCGTTCACGAACGTCTGGTCCAGGTTCGGAACCGACACCGTGAACTTCGCGCCACTGGTTAGATCGCCGGTGGCCGATAGGCCGACCGCGTGGAACGACTGCACCTGTCCGGCTTCGAGCTTTTGGTAGAACGTACCGTAATCGAGTCGCGTAGCGCCCTCGCCCGGCTGGACGAAGCGTTCGACGATAATGAACACGGCGACGATCGCCATGATGATCAGAAGAATCGAGCGGAGATTTTTGCTCACGTAGTTGAAACCGTTTACTTTCTGAAATCGTCTCGGCGCGCCCGGACGAAGCCTGGCGTCCTCTTCTTGAACCCCGCCAACCTCACCCGCGGTTTCCCAGCGTACCGCACTTTAGCACGCTCGAATCGCAGCAATTGCGCCATCGCGGACTTCCAGCTCGATACCCGGCTTTAAATGGAAGCGACCGCTCGCTCCGCGTTCCATTGCCCGGACGGCAGCCTCGACGTGCTCGAACGCAACGTCCAGGAGACCACACTCGCGCTCCACCCGCTCGCGAACCACCCGGCGCAGACCCGCCCGCGGCGCGTCTTCGGCTTCGTCGGCGGCCAGCGCCGCGGCGCGCGCGACGGCGCGGTCTAGCTGGGGGAAGAGCGGCCGCAGCGCCGTGAGCGCCTCCCGGACGCCGTTTCGAGCGATCCCGGGATCCGCGTTGGTGGGATCGACCGAATACGGGGCCGCGGCCTCATGACAGAAATCCAGCAGCTCTTCGGCACTCCGGCGCAGCAACGGGCGTACTAGATCCAGCCCGGGTTCTATGGGCCGCCGCGCCGGCATGCCGGCCAGACCGGCCGACCCCGTCCCGCGAAACAGAGCGAGCAATACGGTTTCGCTTTGGTCCTCCGCGTGGTGTGCCGTAGCAATTGCCGTCGCCCCAAATTCGCGGGCAGCCGTCCGCAGCGCCGCGTAGCGGGCATCCCGCAGTTGGGCTTCGCTTTCGGCGGTTCCGTCCAGCGAAACGGCAACCATCGGCAGGCCGAGGGTCGCCGACGCGGCCGCCACCACACATTCGTCTTGCATCGACGAAGCACGTCGAGCGTGATCCACGTAGACGAGCTGTAGGTGTAGTTGCAACTCGCGCGCGGCCCCGGCCATCGCCCAGGCCAGCGCGATCGAATCCGGGCCGCCGCTACACGCGATCGCGATCCGCTCGCCGGAACGAACGACCCCTTCGCGCAAGATCGCATCGATCAACGCGCGTTCGGGATGGCTTCCCCTCACCGCACCTGTCGCGCGATATCTCGTTCGACATCGCGCTTGGCGACGTCGGCGCGCTTATCCCAAAGCTTCTTACCGCGCGCCAAACCGAGTTGCACTTTTACCTTGCCGCGCGTGAAGTACAGCCGCAACGGAACGATCGTCAGTCCTTTTTCGCCGACGCGACTGCGAAAGTGATCGATCTGTTCGCGATGTAACAAAAGCTTGCGCGGACGATTCGGTTCCACGTTGGAAAAGCTGCCTTCTTTGTATCCGGAAACGTGCATGCCCATCAACCACGCTTCGCCATCGCGGACGCGCGCGTAGGCTTCGTTCAAGCTCGCACCGCCGGAACGGATCGATTTGATCTCCGTTCCGGTCAGCACCAATCCGGCTTCGAGCGACTCGAGGATTTCGTACTCGTGGCGCGCGCGACGGTTGTCGAGCGTCGGCGTATCGCTACGATGGTCGGCGGCCTCCGCCTTGCGTTGTTGTTTCGATTTCACAGCAGCGGGTTACGGCGGTCGTCGACCGCGTCCAAAGAGCCGCGCGAAACGAAACTGCCCTCGGCTTGCGCTAAGACGACGCCGTTTTCTCGAATCGTCGCTTCGACGCCGAGCACGTTGCGGCGATGCCACGTAACGCGTCCGCGTACGTCGACCGTGCGATCGATCGGAACGGGCCGGCGAAAGCGTACGCTCACGCTCGCGGTGACGCCGCGATGGCCGGCAAATCCGGCGGCGTGCGCCATCGCTTCGTCGAGCAATGCCATCACGATCCCGCCGTGCGCGATACCGCGCCAGCCGTGGTAATCCGCCGCCAAACGCACCGCAGCCGCAACTTCTTCACCGTCGCGGTCGAAATGCAAATGCAGGCCGACCGGATTGTCCGGTCCGCACGCAAAGCAGTTGCCGTCATCGAACGGGACGTCGCTCATCGTCCGGCCTCCAATCGATCGGCCAGATACGCCGGAAGCTTGGCGTTACGAATTTTTTGTTGTACTTCGGCGATCGGGTAGTCGTAGCGGATCCATTCGACGCGCCGGTTTTGCGAGTCGTAGCGCACCATCGATGCTTGCGGGTTCAAGTCGCGCGGCTGGCCGACGCTTCCGACGTCGATGATGTAGCGACAGCCTTCCTCGAGCACCAACTCGCCGCCGTGCTGCATGTGACGATGTCCGATCGTTCCGTCCTTTTCACGAACCCAATATTCGGCAATGTGGGTGTGACCGACGAAAACCAGCGGCGCGTCGGTCCAGTCGAACGCCGCCGACGCGGTGCGCTTATCTAGAATATACTCGAAGTAATTCACCGGAGCGCCATGCACCAGCAAAAAGTCTGGGAAACGCAGTTCGTAGGGTAGCGCGTCGAGCCACGCTCGGCTCTCCGGCGTCAACACCGTTTGCGTCCACTCGATCGCCGCACGCGCCGCCTCGTTGAAATATTCGGTTCCGTAACCGTTGAGCGCGGCCAGATCGTGATTGCCGATCACGCCGTGTCGAACGCGTTCGCGCAACAGCGTCACGCACTCGTTCGGATTAGCACCGTACCCCACGCAGTCGCCCAAGCACAGCACCTCGTCACCCTCGCGTACGTGTTCTAACGCTCGACCCAGCGATTCGAGGTTGCCGTGCACGTCCGAAACGATGGCGTAGTTCATGCGAACGCGATCGATTCGGAAAGCGCTCGTGCGAAGGCTTGACGCATCGGTTGGGTGCCGGCGCTGACGCGCACGTAGCGGTCGAGCGGCGGCGCACCCGGCTTGCGAATCCAGACGCCGCGCTCGAGCAGCCGCGCGACGACATCCGTGGCGCGCGCAGCGTTTTCGAAATCGATGCAAACGAAGTTCGTGCGCGATTCGATGTAGCCGCATCCCAGGCGTCGCGCCAACGCGTAGTAGTCCTCGCGCGCGGCGGCGGTTTGTTGCAGCACCCAACGGTGGAATCGTTGGTCGCTCAACGATGCCAGTGCTCCGATTTGCGCGTTGCGATTCACACCGTACTGCAAGCGAATTTTTTGGAAGACGGCGGCGTTGCATTCGGACAACAGCGCGTATCCAATCCTTGCTCCCGCCATTCCATACGCCTTCGAAAACGTGCGCAGGCGCACGATGCGATCGTCGACCGGCGCATCCAAGAGTTCGCCGGGGGCGACGAAGTCGGCATACGCTTCGTCCAACAGCAGTAACGCGTACTCCGGCAGCTCCCGCACGAAGCGCGCTACGTCGTCGCGAGCGTGAAAACGGCCGCTCGGATTATCCGGGTTTGCCAGATAAACGAGCTTGGCTTCCTTACGTCGCGTTAGTTGCGCCAAGCCGTCGAGATCGACGCTGCCGTCCGAATGGTATGCGACGGTCTCGAGCGCTCCTCCGTAGCCGGTGACGTGATACGCGAACGTCGGATACGTCCCGCGCGTCGCAACCGCGACGTCGCCGGCGCCGACAAACGCGCGAACCGCTAAACCCATCAAATCGTCGATTCCCGCACCGACCAAGATTTCGGACGGACGGCAGCCGTGCTTTTCAGCTAAGGCGTCGCGTAAGTCGAGGGATTCCGGGTCGCCGTACCAGCTCAGGCGCGGAAGCTGTGATGCCATCGCTTCCAGCGCGCCGGGTGCAATTCCGAACGCGCTCTCGTTCGCGCCAAGGCGCACGAGCTCGGCGCGGCCGGTCGATCGCATCAGCTCTTCGGGTCCGACGAACGGCGTCATCGCGGGGATCGCGTCGACGGCTGCGGTGGGGCGCGGCATCGGCCGCAGGGTTTGGCTCCGTTCCATCCCGCGACCTACGTCAGAAAACGGTGGACGGTGACCTCGTCGCCCGCGCGCAGTTCGTACGCGTCCGGCGATGCGACCAAATATCCGCCGGCTCGTGCTGCCAAGCGTACCGAGAACGAACGCATCTCGAGCGGGCGTGCGCTGCCATCCTCAATTTCTACAGGAACGTAGCTCGTCCAGCCGGGGCGGCCCCGGACCGCCGCGCTCAGGCGAAGCCGCTCGGTCACCGGATGATGCGGCGCGCCCGCAAGCGCAAAAAAGATCGGTGCCGCCACCGCTTCCAGCACGAATAGCGCGGACGCCGGATTGCCGGGCAACCCGACGATCGGCTTCATACCGCTGGCACCGAATAGCGCCGGCTTCCCGGGCTTGATGCGCAGTCCGTGCACGATGACGCCCGGCTCGAATCGCGCCACCGCATCCGGGAGCCGGTCGTGTACGCCGACCGACGAACCGCCGTTTGCGACAACCGCGTCGCATTCGTCCAGCATCTCGCGCAGCACATTTGCCAGCGAATCTTCTGCATCGTCGACGGTTGGGTAGTGCTCGATCCTGGCGCCCATCGCCTCGAGCGCCGCGCCGATCGCGTAACGATTCGAATCCCGTACTTGTCCGGGCATCGGTCGCTGCGACGGCGGCACGATCTCGTCGCCGCTGGAAACGATTCCCACCAGCGGGCGGCGGTAGACGTCGACGTGCTCGATACCGAGCGACGCCAGCAATCCAATCTGTGCCGGACCGATTGCGATGCCCGCAGCCAGAACCGCTTCGCCGGCGCACATGTCGGCGCCACATGGGACGACGTTCTCTCCAACCGTTACGGGTTGCTCGACGGTCGTGAAGTCACCGCGGACACGACACGATTCGACCGGAACGACGGCATCGGTCCCGGGCGGCAGCACGCCGCCGGTCGCAATACGCGCCGCTTGCGCGGCGCTTACCGGGACGCTCGGCGACTCGCCCATGCGGATGCTTGCGACGATATCGAACGTTCCCGGCGCTCCGCCGGCAGCGATTGCGAAGCCGTCCATTGACGAACGCGCGGATGCCGGATAATCGTCTTCCGCGACAACCCGCGACGCCAATATCCGCCCGCGCGACTCGCTCCGCTCGACCGTTTCGACGCTCGGCGTCGCGATCGTCACGCGTCGAAAAAACGCCGCCAGCGTTTCGCCGGGCGTGGATAACGAGTCGGCAGCAAAACCGGCCTCCGATAGGAGAGCCTTTTGCGGCTGCATAATGGCGCGCTTCTCCATGTTAGATATCGGTCTCGTTCGGCGCGATCCGGATCGCGTGAAGCATTCCGCCATTCGCCGCGGGCTCGATCCGTCGTTCGTCGACGAGATTCTTCGCTACGACGAAGAGTACCGCTCCGCGTTGTCGACCGCAGAAAACGCCAAGGCCGAAAAGAATCGCATATCCGCCGAGATCGGCCGCGCAGCTGATAAGGCGGCCGCTGCGGCCGCACATCGCGAACGACTCAACGCGTTGACCCAAACCATCGACTCGGCCGAGGAAACCGCCCGCGCGTTGTCTCCCGAGCGCGAGGATTCCCCGCTGCGCGCATTGCTTTCCGGATCTCCGAACCTGCTCGACGATTCCGTACCCGACGGGACCGCCGAACGCGACAACATCGTGGTACGAGCGCACGGCATACCGGAAACGTTCTCGTTCGAACCGCGTCCGCATTGGGTGGTGGGCGAGACGCTCGGCATCCTCGATTTCGAGCGCGCAGCCAAACTTTCGGGAAGCCGCTTTACGCTGCTGCGCGGCCAAGGTGCGCGATTGTCGCGCGCGTTAGCATCCTTCTTCTTAGATTCGGCCGGCGCACGCGGATACGTGGAGATCGCGCCGCCGTATCTCGTTAGCCGCTCGACCATGTGGTCGACCGGACAGTTGAGCAAGTTTGCCGACGCGATGTTTTGCGACCCCGACGCGGACTTGTTTATGATCCCCACGTCCGAGGTTCCGTTGACGGCCATGCACGGCGAAGAAATTTTGCCGGCCGATTCGCTGCCGCTGCAATACACCGCACACACGCCGTGCTTTCGAAAAGAAGCCGGCGCCGCGGGTAAGGATACGCGCGGCTTGATTCGCCTTCATCAATTCGAAAAGGTCGAACTGATCTGGCTCTCGCCGCCCGAAACCTCGTTCGATGCGCTCGAACGCTTGTTAACCGATGCCGAACACGTTTTGCAAGCGCTCGGTCTACCATACCGCGTGGTTTCTTTGTGTGCCGGCGATACCGGCTTCAATGCGGCGAAGACCTACGACCTCGAGGTGTGGATGCCGTCGGCCGGTGTGTATCGCGAGATCAGCTCGTGTTCTAACTGCACCGATTTTCAAGCGCGCCGCTCGGCCATACGTACGCGCGGCGCCGATCGAAAAACGGAGTTCGTGCACACGCTCAACGGCTCGGCGTTGGCGATCGGGCGGACGATCGCAGCCATTCTTGAGAATTTTCAACGCGAGGACGGTTCGGTCGATATTCCGGCCGCTTTACGTCCCTACACGGGCTTCGACCGGATCGCGCCGCAAGGCGCGGATTAATCCCTAGCCAGCGCGGCCAACAACGCGTCGACCGCCGCCGAACGTTCGGGAACCGGCCGGCCGGGTGGATAGATCGCTTCGGCGCGCACGTCGCTGCGGCGTTCGTCGATCGCGTTGATGCTAATGCGGATTCTTTCGCTCTGCACCAAGCCGAACGCCGCTTCGATCGAAGCTCCATCGTCGTGCGAAACGTGCGCGCCCAACACGTCGGCGATCGCACGCCGCACGCGGTCCGCAGCTTCGGGGACGGTACACTCGATCGAGACCTCGCCGTGGGGACGTAGGCCGACTCGCCGCCGTTGCTTGCGCAAATCGAGCCAGCGCGCGATAAAGCTCATCGCAACGCCCGGGGTTTAGGACGAGAGTTCGCGGATCAGTTCGATGAGTTTGGCGCGATCCAGATAGCGAATATGCCCGCGCTCGCGGCGAAGCGCGCCGCGCTGCTCGAGCTCGGCGATCGCGCGCGCGGCGACTTCCTTTACCGTACCGGCTGCGGCAGCGATTTGCGATTGCGTGATCGTCGATAGGTTGTGCGCGGCCGGCACCATCCCGCGCTCCGGCATCGCATACGGAACCAGCACGCGCGCGATTCGAGCTAGGATCGGCAGCGCGCCTTGCGCGGTAATCGTATCGTTTACTTCGCGTAATCGTTGCGCGATCACGACGCCGAGCGCCATGGTCAACTGCGGATCCCCGGAGGCCGCCTCGTCGACGAGATCCCAGGGAAGCTTGATGATGCGTGCGGTTTTTGAAAACGCGACGATACGTGCGTTTGCAAACCCGCGATCGAAATACTCGGCAACGCCGAAGACTTCGTGCGGAAAAACTTCATACAAAATCCGCTCGCGGTCGACGTCGTGGCCTTTCGAGCGAACGATGATGCCTTCGGTGACGACGCCGATAAACGGCCAGCTGGAGTTTTCGCTCACCAGCGCCTGCCCGCGTCTCCCGGTCTGAGGGATGGCGGCGGCGGCGAGTTCCTCGAGCACTTCTTCGCTCAAACCATGAAAAGCAGGGCAACCGGCGAGAAAGGTAACCAGCGGATTGCTCCGCCCGCCCAGACGACCGGGGCGAGGCGTGATGCTGACCCGCCACAACCCACGGCCTACCCGGCGTGTCTCTACGATATAATGCTCTGGATGCTCTTGGGTAATGCGAGAAGAGAGGCCGCGAGGCTCGTTTTCGGTTATGAACGTGAGGGCGGTTCCCGCCGGCAAGCGATCGAGGGCTTCACGGACCAGATTAGGACGGTCCCAGAAAGGAAGACCCCGCAGATCGATTTCAGAAGGGTTCGTCACGCCGGTCACGTTCTCGGCAAGCGAAGCGCTCTACTCCTAGTAACGAGCATTTGAGAGGACGATAGGATGGTACGATTTTCGGCTACGCGCCGGTTTGTGTGTGCTGCAGTGTTAGGAATGTCGTTGGCATGGCCGGTCGCGGCCGCAGCCGATGAGACGTCGAGCACGCCGTATACGCATTATTCCACAGCCATCACGACCGTTTACGGATCGCAATATCCGATCGCGGGCCATCTCGATTTGCAGTTATATTCCAGCGGAATCGTACGCGGTTACTATCACAACGCGTACCAGAAAGCGTTCATCCAAGTCGTCGGCGGGCGCGATGGATCGTACATTTGGTTCGATATCGGGCCGAGCGCGGTCGACCTCGGACTGGGTGTGGCGCCCAACGCGCGACTTCACATCATCGCCACCATGAACTCAGACGGCTCGTTCCGCGGCCAAGCCTACCCGCTCAATCCAGGGATAGCCGCCGCGCTAGGTGGGCCGGGATACGCAAGCGGGCCGAACGCAGATACGAGCGGGACGCCGCTGGGTGGCTCCGTCTCGGGCTACAACCAGTACACGCCCAACCCGAGCAGCCTCGACGGTCCGGCCGACCAGTACATCTTTTCGGGGAAGCCTCAGGACCCGAGCAGCGATGACTACCAAGGGATGTCGCCTGCTCCCACGACCCAACCGTAGAGCGATTCTAGGCGCCGCGCCGCTTCTCTTGAAGCGACGCGGCCAGGTGTTCGGGCCGAATGCCCAGACCCACCAACCTCGCCGGGATCCTCGTAAGAAACGGTAAGCGCTCCACCAGCCCCGGAACGACACGCAAGACGCGAGAGCTTCCGGTGTGCAAGACCCTCCCGATCACATGACGACCGATTAGAACCTGCAATGCCTGCGTAACGCGGGCTGCGAATTCGCGCCGTCGTTGCACGCGCCGCAGGGTCCGGATCTCGCAACGGCCGGCCCGTAGTTCGGGCGCCAGCGCGTTCGCGGCCGCGACCGCGTCCTGTATCGCCAGGTTGATGCCGACACCGCCAATCGGCGACATCGCGTGGGCCGCATCGCCCAAGCAAAGCAGTCCCGCGCGATACCAGCGCCGCAGTCGATCCACGCGCACCGTCAGCAGTCGAACGTCGCTCCACTCGGCGATTTCATCCAAACGGTCGCGCAAGAACGGAACGGTCTCCGCGATTTGTTCGCGGAAAGCCGGTAACCCGCGCTCGCGCAATCCGGCAGCCCCGTCCTTTGGTATGACGTAGGCCGATTGCCAATAGTCGCCGCGATCGATGAGCGCGAGTATTCGCCCATCGCGCACGTAACCGAATGTATCGTGCGGGTCGGTCTCGCGTTTGCTGACGCGCAACCAAAGCACGTCCATCGGAGCACCGACGTCGATCACGTCGAGACCGGCGCGGTCGCGAACGACCGAGCCACGCCCGTCGGCGGCAACCGTGAGAACGGCGCGCACTTCGAGCGATCCCTCCGGCGTCGCCGCCCGTACGCCGGCAACACGCTCGCCGTCCCACAGCACGTCTTCAACGGTTGCTTGCATCACCAACCGGAAATTCGGAGCGCGAGCCGCTTGCCGCGCGAGGAACGACAGAAACTCCCACTGCGGCATGAAGGCGAGAAAGCGACAACGAGCGCGCAAACGCGTGAAATCGGCGACCGTCACCGTCGCATCGCCGACCTTTCCGGCCAATCGCGTTACGCGTTGATGCGGTTGTTTCAGAAATTCCTCGAGCACGCCCAGCTCCGACATCACGTCGAGGGTCGACGGATGGATCGTATCGCCGCGAAAATCGCGTAAGAAGTCGGCGTGCTTCTCGAGCACGACGACATCGACGCCCGCGCGCGCGAGCAGCAGGCCGAGCATCATGCCGGCCGGACCCCCGCCTGCAACGCAGCACTGCGCTTCGATCGTCTGGGTAGCGGTCATATCGGACTTTGTCGCTTCACTTCACGTACGAAGCGGCCCTGGGAGCGTCGCGGACTTGGCCCCGGAGCCGACGAACTGCTGCCCATGGCCTTGTCGCACGTCATCCTTCACGTCGGGTTGTGCAGCGCCATCGCGCGAACGAACCCTTCGAACCAGTTCGGATTACAGGTGAAGATAGCGGATAGGCGCGGCATCGTGCGATTCTCGAAAGCGTTTCGCATCGAGCGCGGCGACGACGACGGGCCCAAGATCGTGGAATTCGACGTCGCCCAGGGTACCTATCGAATCGATGCGTTTACGCCGAAATACGGCTGCTCGTTCGACGATTTTCTGACGTTTCTCGACGGACACGACCGCAGCATTACCGAGAATCTCGTATCGACGCCGGAGCGCGCCGAGCGGCAGATGCTGATCTCGGGATCGTCCCCGCAATCGTTCCTTTACGTCAATCCGACGTTCGTGTTGTTGAATAAAACCGCTACGGGGTGCAACAAGCCGGTGGGCGACCCGCTTCCCCTGCAGGTCGATGTTGAAAACGACCAGGACGCGTACTACGCGAACCTCAATGCCGATCCGTCCGCAGGTTCCACGCCCGTGCAGTTGGCACTTCGCTTGCGTACGTCGACGCACCAGTACCACTACGTACGGGTGCCGCTACCGTTTCCCGCGCCGTGGGGCGGTTGGCCGCAGATGGTCCACTTCGACGTGACGCAAGACGAAATCGACGGCTTGGCCACGCAGCCGGTCAATACGTTACTTTGTCTGAAGTTGTGGGAAACGAAAGTGTACTATTGACCGAGAGTAACGCCGAAGGGCACTCCTTACCGCCGGCCGCGCTAGCCCTCGCAGCGCTCGGCATCGTTTTCGGCGACATCGGGACCAGCCCGCTCTACGCGTTCCGTCAGTGCTTCACGAGCGTACTCCACATCGCGCCGACGCACGATAACGTACTCGGGATCGTCAGTCTCATCTTGTGGTCGCTGATTCTCATCGTGTTCGTGCGCTACATCGGCATGATCATGAAGGTTTCGCACGACGGGGAGGGCGGGATCCTCGCGTTGCTGGCCTTCGTGCTGCCTCCGGTGCGGCGCGGGGTTCCACCCCGGGCAACGTGGCTAACGTTCTTGATTATTCTTGGCGCGGGAATGCTCTTCGGTGACGGAATTATCACGCCGGCCGTTTCGGTGCTATCTTCGGTCGAAGGTTTGGAAGTTATGACCGCGGCCGCCAAACCGCTCGTCTTGCCGATCGCCGTCGCCGTGCTGGCAGCGTTGTTTTTCGTGCAGAAACGCGGCACGCAACGGATCGGCAACGTGTTCGGTCCGGTGATGCTGGTGTGGTTCCTAACGATCGGTGCGCTCGGCATCGGCGCGATCGTGTTGCATCCCAGCGTTCTGAAAGCGATCGATCCATGGTACATCGTCGCCTTCTTCTCGCATCATGGGGCGGCGGCGATCGCCGTGTTCGGCGCGATCGTGTTGTGCGTATCGGGCGTAGAAGCATTGTATGCCGACATGTCGCACTTCGGACGCGGACCGATAGCACTCTCGTGGACCGTCGTGGTGTTTCCGGCGCTGGCACTCAACTACATCGGCCAAGGTGCGTTGGTTCTACGCGATCCCAACACCATCACCAATCCGTTCTACAACCTGGTACCACCCGGACTACTGTTCGTCGTCGTCGGCATCGCGACGCTCGCGACGATCATCGCATCGCAGGCGTTGATCTCGGGCGTTTTCACTTTGACGAAACAGGCCATCTCGCTCGGGTTCATCCCTCGCGTGCGCGTCGTCTACACGTCGATGGTGCACCGCGGGCAAATCTACGTTCCGGCGGTCAACGGACTGCTGGCCGTTGCCTGCATCGCGTTGGTGCTCTCGTTCCGCAGCTCCGAGCGTTTGGCCAACGCATATGGCTTGGCCGTTGCGGTGACCATGGTCGTTACGTCGATCGCGTACTACGTCGTGGTGAAAGACAAGCTGGGGTGGCCGCCATGGAAAGCAATCCTCACCACCGCGCCGTTCTTGCTGATCGAGTGCATGTTCGTCCTCGGCGGCCTGCCCAAGATTCCGGAAGGCGGCTGGTTCCCGTTGGCGGTTAGCCTCGTCGTGTTCGTCATCGCGAGCACTTGGCGTTCGGGCCGGCGACGCATAGCGCTCAGTCACGTGGAGCAATCCGAGCCGGTAGAAGAGTTCTTAGCCGAAATCGGCGACAGCGTGGGACGCCCCTATCACGGAACCGCCGTGTTTCTTACGGCCGATCCTCAAGGCGTTCCGTTCGTCTTACGCCATCACTGGGCGCGCTCGCACAGCATCGACGAACGCATCGTTCTGTTGACGATCGCGCCGACCAACGACCCGTACCTTCGCGAAGAGCAGCGCGTGGTGGTCGATCGCCTTTCGCCAAACTTGGTGCGCGTCACGGCGTATTTTGGATTCATGGAAAAGCTCGACATCAAGTATATCGTCAAAGGGTGTGCCACGGCCGGACTGCACCTCGACGAACCCGATACCACATACTATTTGGCGGATCCGCAAATCGTGGCGAAGGATCGCGGCATTTGGCATGCGTGGCGCCGCGGGCTGTTCGTATTCTTACGGCAGAACTCGCGGCCGGTCGGCGCGAGCCTGGGTATTCCGGCCGATTCGCAAGCCAAGCTCGGCCTCGAAGTCCCGATGTAATTCGAGTGCTGGCAGCCGCATTGCTCGTCGTCGGTTCGCTGGCGCTACGTCCGTGCGACGCGAGCGCTACGTATTACTGCGGTGAGATTCGCCGTCCGATCGATTCGACGGGTCGTATCGCCGGCAGCCTCGACATCGCATTTACCTGGCTGAGGCATACGCAACGCAACCGGCCGTCGAGCGGCACGATCGTTGCGGCCGAAGGTGGTCCAGGCGATCCGTCGGGCGCTTCCCGCGATGGGTATCGTGCGTTATTCGCACCCCTGCTTGCGACGCACGATCTCCTGATGATGGACGATCGCGGAACCGGACGTTCCGGCGCGATCGATTGCCCATCGCTGCAGCGAGGATGGATGACGCTTGCGGCAATAGCGCATTGCGGCGCCCAACTTGGGCCGCGCGCCGGCCTGTACGGTTCGGCACAAGCCGCCGACGATCTCGATTCGCTGCTAACGCGTCTGGCGATCGCGCGCGTCGACTTGTACGGCGATTCGTACGGAACGTTCTTCGTCCAAACGTTCGCGATGCGCCATCCCTCGCGCGTTCGGCGTGTCGTGCTCGACGGCGCGTATCCGGTGCAAGGCTTAGACCCATGGTACCCCAGCACGACGCCCACGATCGCGAACGCATTCGATCTGGTATGCCGTAGAGCAACGGTTTGTGCGGCGCGCGGCTCGTCGATGCCGCGAGTGCGCGCGCTCTTGCAGCAACTGCGGCGCGGGCGCGGCCCGATCGCGCCGTGGCAACTCGCGTTCGTTATGGATACGGCAGGGCTCGATCCGCTCGTCTATCGCGAACTCGATGCTGCCGCGCGCGCCTGGCTGGAACGGCGAGACGCCGTCCCGCTCGCGCGGCTCGGTCACGAGGCCGGTGAATTCGAGGAAGCCGCGCCCGAAGATCCGCGCCAGGAAAGCAATGGGTTATTCGTCGCGGCCAGCTGCACCGATAATCCTCAAGCGTACGATATGCGTTTGCAGCCGGCGCAGCGGCAGACGCAGTGGCGTTCCGTCGAAGCGGCCAAGATATCCGGCGATCCGGATCTGTACGCACCGTTTGCGATCCGCGAATTTTTACAGATGCCGCTCGACTACGCGTACGTTCCACTCTGCCAAAACTGGCCTGTCGCGCCACCCGGGCATCCGGCCGGACAACCGGTTGCGCCGGGCGCACGTATGCCCGACGTTCCCGCGCTGGTGCTAACCGGCGACCTCGACACGATCACGACCCCGGCTGAAGGCGATAGCGCGGCGGCGTTGTTCCGGCGCGCGCAACGCGTCATCGTACGCAATACCGGCCACGTGACCGCGATCGGCGATCCGTGGAACTGCGCGTCATCGATCGTCCGGAAGTTCTTGAACGGCGCGGAGCCGGCGATCGCGTGCGCGCGGCAAGTTCCGGCGCTTCCTTTGGTGGATGCGTTTGCCCGTTCGCGATCGACCGTTCCCGCGGCCCGCCCATCCAGCGGCACCGTAACGCCGCAGGGCTTGCGCGACGCCGCCAACGCGCTCGACGCGGCCGGCGATGCGCTGGCCCGCGTTCGTCAATTCGATTCCGATACGGGCAGCGGGTTGCGGGGCGGACGATACTCCGTTCGAGCCGGAGCTTCCACGACGCGCATCGCCTTGAACGGCGTTCGTTGGACCGCCGATTACCCGGTCACCGGCACCCTCATTTGGGACCGAGATTCCGGCTCCGTCGTCGCCGAGTTGCGCGCCGCCGGCCTGCGCGAGACGGCATCGTGGAATTTGCAGCGGGATTCACGGGCCGCGATCGTCGTGCGCGGCGAGCATCCCGGGCGCCTTACCGCACCCGCTCCCTAGTCGCTCGACCTCCGCCCTAGGCAGAGGACGGACCGCCTGCATAGGACGAAGGAAGCGAGCGAAGCGGCTCCAGGTCCGCAGTACTCCGGTTCACCTTGTTCTCGAAAGGAATTTCTCATAATGAAAAACATCGCTCGGCTTGCCATTGCGATCGGCGTCGCCGGCGTTATTTCGGGACTGTCGATGGCTCCGGCCATGGCCGCCGCTCCCGTGGTGGTTAAGCAGTGCTCGATTCTCCCGCCGAAGCCGTTGAGCAAGAAAGCCGGCGGCACGGCGATCGACTACATCATCTACGGTAAGAAGCCGGCCGCGCAAATCACGTTCGCAGTTGGCTACCGCAACGCCGCGCAGCACTTCCTGCGTACCGTTACGGACTACGGCACGTTCGCGCCGGGCCAACAGATCAACCATCATTTCTCGCTATACAACGACGTGACGTACGCCGGAAATCAAGTGACTTCGTGCGTTCCCGTTAAGGTCAAGTGGCAAGACTCCACGCTGTGGGTCGCGCCGTCGTCGCACTAGTCCCCGCGTAACCGCGTAGAAACGCAAATCGGCGCTCCGTCGAAAGACGGGCGCCGATTTTTTCTTTACCTAGGCGAGCGGATTACTCGCTGTCCGGAACCCGGCGATCCGGTGGTTGCGCGAGGATCTCGGCCATCGACTTCGAGGCTTTGATCGGCACGAACTTGCGCGGTTTTTGCGTGAAGTCGAAGCAGTCATCCTCGGGAGAGTTCGCTCGAGCATCGGCCGCCGCTATGCGCGGGAGGCCGTATTGATCCTCGGTGAAGCGGAGGATGCTCCCGTGCTCGTACTGCACGTGCGAAACGTAGCCTTTCTTGGCGTACGGCGAGATTACGAGCAGCGGCACGCGCATGCCGAGGCCATCGTAATCGACCATCTTGGGCTTGACGTGATCGTACCATCCGCCATATTCGTCCCACATGATGAAGATCGCCGTTGAGTTCCAGTACTTGCTTTCGCCCACCGCGTTGACCAGCGAGGTGACCCATGCCGGTCCGGTGTTGGAACCGCAACCGGCGTGATCCGAATTCTCGCAGGTCGGCGTGATCCAACTGACCGTCGGGAGCTGGCCGGAGCTTACGACATCGAAGAACTTCGTCTGCGGCGTAATAACGTCGGTCGTCCAGTCCTTGCCGTAGCGTATGTGTGAGATCGCTTGGTAGGCGTTCCAGAGGTTACCGTCGCCGTTGATCGCGGCCGTATAGTAGCCCCAGCTAATTTTTGCGGTGTCCAACTCATCGCCCAACGTTTCCGAATCGTAGCACGCCTGAACGGGGCTGCCGATCTGGCGTTGTTGGTTGATCGTGTTCACCATATCGCTGGGACCGCCGTCGCATCCCCAAATCCCGGATGGAAAATCGACCGACGAGCTCGCATTGGCACGAATGATGTACTGATGCGAAATAAAGCTGCTGGCGTCTAGATGCGATGTGAACATCCGGTCGGCGATGACGTACTGCGACGCCATATCGAAGTACGGTTGAGCTTCTTTGCGCGGAACGAACCCGTACATCGGATGCGGATACGGGCACTGGCTCCCGCAGGATACGTACTCTTTATCGAAGCCGTTATTGCGGCAATCCGTACCGGGTAGTTGGCCCGTTCCATTGCACGCTTCAAAAAAGGATGTGGAACTGTGATCGATGTCCCACGGAGCCTCCAGCGGAACCGACTGCAGTTTGACCTTCGCGCCGGTGCTGGTAAACCCGTACGACTGGGTATCCGCGCCGGGGAAGCCCTGGAAGAGATCGTCCATGCTTCGGTTCTCTTGAACGATGATAATTACGTGTTTGATCTTTCCAGATACTTTGCCCCGCGGCTCGGCGAGTTTCACGGCATTGAGAATACGCGATAATTGCGGTGTCGCCGGAAGCGCCGCCGAATTGGACGCTGCATTCCCGCCGCACCCGGCGAGCAGAGCGACGAGCGCGCCAACGGCAAGTTGCCGGCGGCCGCCGAAGTTTCGTAGCATCTATTACCTCCTGAGGTAGCGCGCACGAAATACGGCAACCGATGAAAGCCTCCCCGAGTCGACGTGCCGCCCAGCTCGCGGCCGCGAACGCAGAAAGGGTTCACAAAAGTCCAAATCATCCGTGAAATGCGGATAAAAAACCTACGTTATCATTCCGTTCGGTCGCGCCCCTGGCGGCCGTACGATCGAAGACTTTATACTCAGAATTGACGCAAGTTACTTTTTGAGGGGTCGAGCGCGGTCGCGTGGAAGTAAATGCGATGACGCTGGCGATCGCCACTTCGCTTTTAGCCGTAACGGTCGCAGCGGCTTCGCCGTCGCCGGCGGCTTCGGTAAGCCCCACCCCTATCGCGAGCGCAACGCCGGGTGTCGCGGATCCTTGCTCCTCGCTCATCTCGATTGTCAACCGTCCGAGTTTCGGAACCGGCGTCTGCACCGTGCGCACCGGCCACTTCGATCTCGAGAACGGATACACCAATCTCGCGACGGACGGCGGTACGAACGTGGTGAGTTATCCGCAATCGCTGCTGCGAATCGGCACGTTCGATCCGCATCTCGATTTCGAAGTCGGCCCGGTGACCGAGAATCACTCTTCGGCGGCGGGCGCTCCGGTTAACGGAATGAGCGATCTCAGCTTCGGCGCGAAATACGAACT
>DASXXU010000052.1:0-4228 GCA_036502885.1 Candidatus Tumulicola sp. | reverse complement strand
CGTGCTCCAGACAGGCATCGCAGTCGCCCTCGGCTTCCGCGTGGACCGTGCCTTCGACCATCAGAATCCGGTCGGCGCACCTGGCCGTGAGATCTACGTGAGCCGGTTGCGGGAAATCGATTCCCTCGAACGGCTCGATGGGGATCCTATCCTCAAGCTTGAGGACTTGCCCGGTGCCCGAAAGGAGACCCTGAATATCGACGGTGTGCGGACGTGCCATTTTCTTGCTTGTTACAGTATGAAAGGCCCCGCCGGCGGCGGAGCCCACAAACGCTGATTTTACGGGGTGGCGGAGCGGTTGTCAAATCCTTGGGGGTCCTTGGCCGCCTTACGGCCGCACGAGCTTTCCCAGCACTGTGAATTTCGCACTGTTGGCTGACGAGGGTTTGGCGGCGTCCGCTACATCTCGAAATCGGAGGTAAAGAGATATTCGCTCACCACGGGCTGGCAGAGAAATTGCGCTGGTATGTACGTCGACGTGTACGCCGCAAACTGCGCCTGCGCGTCGGCTTCTTCTGAGCCACTCGACTTGTAGACATCGGCCCTGACGACCGTTCCTTTGGAATCGATATAGACCGCGATCTGTACCCGTGCCGACTTCGTTAAGCCGCGCGGCCAGCCGGGCCGCACGGCTCGCTTAACGGTCGCGTCTATGCGAGTTTTTCCACACTGTAGCGGCGGCAACGCTTCACGAAATACTGCGGAAACAACTGGTACCGCCGCGATCGCGGGCGGCGGCGGAAACTCTTTCCGGACTGCCTCCGCGGTCGACGAACCACTCATTTCGGTAGGACAATCGATAGATGGCCCGCCGTCCACCGCGTACGAAGTGACGTAAACGTACTTAATCGACACCGCGCTCGGCAGCGCGATTAAAAACTCCGGGGTGCTCCGTTTCGTCAATTTTCTAAGAGCAAATTCGGGCACGTCCGCGTCAAACGCTTGGGAATCGGACAGCAATATAAGATGCGCCCCGATTCTCCTCGCGGACGGATTGCTGTCGTCGAGGGTGAGGCGAACCATCAAACGACCGGTAGCGCTTTCTGAAACCGTGTTTGCGCTGATATCCCAAACAGCCGTGTCAAAACCGACGCTGCAGAACGGATTAACGAACGGTGGTCTAGCCGCATCCGGCGATGACGAAGGCACCGGTGATGCAGATTGCAACGGAACCGCCATCGCACCTAAGCCGGTGCATGCAACGAGCGCAACGACAGTGAGAACCCCTCGTAAGCCTTTCACACGTATATGCCCGTCGCTACCACGGCAGAACAAAGAAGCGAGAAAAAGGTGCAATCATCTTGCGACGCTCCTTAGCGAGCCGTTTCGAGCGATCCTCGGAACGAGCACTTCGAGCGATATGGCAACGACGATGGCGATGCAGGCGATTCCAAACAGCAACCGGTAGTCGCGCGCGGAGGCCACGAACAGTGCCGAGTACGCATATGCCGCCGCAGCTTGTGCGGCCGCAAACGCGACCGTCGCGCGGCCCCATTTCGCATTCTGTCGCGCCGTATCGTTCGGGTAGATCTCGCGCAACCAACCCAAGACCAACGGCACGATACCAGGCGGAAAGCTCCCGATGACAAATGCCAGAATGCCCAACACGATCGTTCCGTGCAAAAATGTCAGGACGAGTAGCGCGGCGGCTTGCAGTGCCAACGCAACTCGAATTGCGGGCGTCGCGCCGAGCCGGTCGGTAAGCCAGCCGTACGCCGGTGGGCCGCATATCGAACCTATCCCGTATACGATCCAGATCGCGGCGGCGTCGTGCGTTCCGCGGTTCAATCCGCGCGTCACGTAGTCAACTAGAAACAACATCGGGGACACGAGACCGACCGCCATCAGCGCGTACACGATGTCGAGTAGCTTCGAGCCTTGATTGGGCGCGTTGGCATCCCGCGGTTCTTGCGTTTCAGAACGCGCCTGAACGGGTTTCTGACCGGCGGGCCACGCCCTCCAGTTCGCGAGCGTCAGCACCAGCGACAGCACGCCAAGCACGATCCACGTTTGGCGCAGTCCGGTATACGCGAGCAACGCGGGAACCAGCGTTCCCGAGGCGGCGATGCCCCCGCCGACGCCCAAAAAGATCGCGCCGCTCGCCGCACCTTCGCGGTCGCGCGGCACGCTCGGCAATAGCGTTCCGGCAACCAACACGATGATCGCTCCGCCGGCAACGCCCGAAAGAAATCGCCACACGAAAAACCACGGAACCGACAGCGGAAACGCGCACCCGAAAAACGCCGCCGCGACGACGAGCTGGGCCGTTCGCAACACGAACGTGTCGCTCGAGCGCGCGGCCAGCGTTCGTGCTGAAATGGCACCCACCAGATATCCGGCTAAATTGGCGGCGCTGAGGTAGACGACCGCCGCTTCGGAAAACCAATGCTGCGCGATCAGCGCCGGCACGAGCGGCGTATACGAGAACCGCGCGAACCCGACGCCGATCAAACTCGCGCACAATCCAGCGACCAGCGCACGTGCGACGTCGACTTGCTTCACGCTGAATCGATTCTCGTTCGCGCGCCGTTCCGCTTGCAAGGTCGTGCGCGGGGCGACGAGTTAGAGCAACGAGCTAGTTGGCTTTGGCGGCGTGGTCGCCGGCGGCGATCGCTTCTTTCTCGCACGCGTACGCGCCGTGCTTGGTGTGGCCGTACCACGTTTCACCTTTATAGTGATAGACGCCGGTAGGCAGGTTCAGCCACACAACTTTATCGCTACGGCAGTGAGACGTCGCAGCGTTCTCCGAGTCGTAGGTGGTCATCTGGTCGGGTTTCGTGCTCTTACCGCCGGAACAGGCGGTGAGCGCCGCTAAGCAGGCCGCTACCGCGGCGATGTATCGCATGCGCATCAATCTTTTTGCTCCTCATGTTGGATTGGCGCGTATCCGGCGACCGTTCGGTCTTGTTCGTTCGGCTCCCCGGTGGGATAGAACGCCGACATGACGATCGATCCCACTTCTTCCCGGTTGGCGTCTGAGGGCGTTCGATACGCACCCGCAATCTCCGACGCAGCGCGTAAACATGGTCTCGACCCGGAACTGCTTGCGGCCGTCGCCGCGCAAGAAACCGGCGGTCCCGGCAGTAACGCGGGCAGCAATATCGTCGGCGACGGCGGCCACGGACGCGGCGTATTTCAGATCGACGATCGATGGCACGACTTCGCCAAGACCGCCGACGCAATGGATCCCGAAAAAAACGCCGACTACGCAGCCGGTATGATCTCCGGATTACTGCACCGCTTCGGCGGAAACGTTCACGAGGCACTCTCCGCGTACAACGCCGGCGATCCGAACGCGACCGGCACACGCACCCAGTGGAGCGGCGGACGGGATCTCGGGTACGCCGACTCGGTGCTCGAACATTACCGGCGTTTGACCGGAACGTCTATTGCAAATCCAGGCCAGGCAAATGCGCCGTCGCCGGCGCCTCCGGGCGGCTCCGAACCCGGCGAGCCTCCCGAGCTCTCGGAGCTGCTCCAAGCCTTGCAAAGCATGGCGTCCGGCGGAATGTCGTCGATGCAGCCGCCCACGCCACCTCCACCGCCGCAACAACCACAGAGCTATCACCCCCAGATGACCGATTATAGCGGTCTGTTCGACGACGACGATAACAGCTAACCGCGATCAAAGGAGAATCAACCGTGGCCTTTCTTTTGCCGATCCTCGAAGGCGTCGGCTCGAGCTTACTGGGCAACGCGCTCGGCAGCGCCGTCGGCAACGGCGGTGCGGGCAACATGGAGAACAGCGCTATGAATGCGCTCAACGCCCAAGACGAACAGTTCCAGCTCGGCATCTACGCCTCCGAGGTGCAGAATCAAGAACAGTTGCAGATGCAGTCAGAAGTCTTCGATCAGATGATGGACGAGCGCAGCGAAAACATGCGCGAGATCGACACCCTGCGCAACGTCGATATGACGCAACGCAAAGCCGACGACAGCATCACTAAGAAATTTATCCAATCGATCACTGAATGAACGGGCCTCTGTCGCCGCTGCGTCAAGAACGCGGCGGCGTCGGTCGGGCGGAGTCGACGAGCGCCACTCGCCCGGCTGCGAAATCTCCCGAAGACGACCTCACGCCGGATCAGCAGTCACAAATCGCCGCGCAACACGCCGCCTTCAATTTTCAGGCTGCCGAAGATGCAGAGCTACAACGCGAGCACGACCTTCTACAAGCGTTGCTGATGGAAGAGCTCAAGAACGAAGATGAAATTGTCAAAAAATGGAT
>DASXXU010000051.1:0-4931 GCA_036502885.1 Candidatus Tumulicola sp. | reverse complement strand
ATCATGTCGGTAAACCAATGCCAGTCGGGACGGCGCTCGCGTTGGTACGCTTCCATCAGTAAATCGGCAAGAAAGCGGATCGCGGTCGCGTACTGCGGCTCGCGCAGCCCGGAGTACGCGTGACACAATCCGAGGATCGCGTACGAGCGCGAATGCGGGTAGTCGAACTTGTCGATAGTCGAAATCGCGCGATCGAAGAGCGTTTTGGATAAGCGGCGCCACGCCGGCGTGGGCGCGTGCTGCATTCCAAATCCCAGGGCCCACATGGCGCGACCGCAGCTGTCTTGCGTGCCGACTTCGTCGAGCCAGTCGCGCTGATAGCTCATGAAATTGTGAAATCGCCCGTCTTCTAACTGCGCGTCGTGCAGAAAGGACAGGTAGGTCGAGGCGAGTCGCGTCGCTAGCCGGTCGCCCGGCAAAGATCGCAAGCGCGTGAGCGCAACGACGAACGCGCGGGCGACGTCGTCGGTGCAATAGCCCGTTGAGCGATTTGGGACCGACTCAACGGCGTGCTGGATGACCCCGGTATCGTCGGTCAAAGCCGCGAGATGGTCGAGGGATGGCAGCAATGGTCGCGTTTTCAAGCCGAAGACACCAGGGTCAGCGGTTCGGGCGGCGCCAGCTCGAGGAACGCGTTCGCGTATTCGCCGGCTACGTGCGGCCACGTCATCTGCCGGCCGAAGCGGTACGCGCGCCGTTCCGTCGCCCGGCGAAGATCCGGGTCGTCGAGCAACATGTTGAGCCGTTGTGCGATCGACGTAGAGGAACGGAACTCGCAGAGAAACCCGCGGTTGTACGAAAGCAGTTCCTGCGCGTACAAGTACGGCGTCGAGACGATCGCCTTTCCGCATCCGACGGCATACGCTAACGTACCGCTGACGATCTGATCCGGGTTAAGATACGGCGTCAGGTAGATGTCGGTGGCCGACAGATAACCGACCAGCTCGTCGAACTCCATGTACTTGTCGATGAGTTGGACGTTGTATTGCAGCCCGTATTCGCGGATTTTCGCTTGCAGCGATTCGCGGTACGATTCACCCTCTTGCCGGCGGACGACCGGATGCGTTGCGCCTAAGATCAGGTACAGCGTTTCCGGGTGACGGCGTACGACGTCGCGCATGGCTTCGATCGCGTATTCCAACCCTTTGCCGCGGCTGATCAGACCGAACGTAGTGATAACCACGCGCTGTCCGATTCCAAAGGATGCTTTGGCGGCGTCGGTGCTGGTGAACGGCACGTCCGGCACGCCGTGATGGATCACGCGCAGCACGTCGGGATCGACGCCATATACGTTTTCCAACAGGCCACGGCCAGTTTCGGAAAGCGAGATCACCCGCGAGGCGCTCTCGCATAACTCGCGCGTGACGCGCAACATCGTTTCGTCCGGTTCGGGCAACACGGTGTGCATCGTCACCGCAACCGGTTTTTCCAGCGCGCGTAGTAAGTCGATCAACCACTCGCCGCGTTCGCCGCCGAACAATCCATACTCGTGCTGGACGTTGAGCAAGTCGGACGAATGCTTGTTGATGAAATCGGCAGTCTGACCGTAACTATAGCGGTCTTGTTCCGAGAGTCGGGCGACAACTTCAGGCCCGTATCGGCGCATCTCCCCGCCAGGCTCGTCGATTGCGACGATCTGACTGGTAATTCCGAACGCGCGATTGTACGAATCGACGACGTCTTTTGTAAACGTCGCAATTCCGCACTCGCGCGGGGGATACGAACCTAAGAACAATGCCCGCGGCGGAAACATACTCAGCGACAATCCTCCACTTCCACCATTTTTTACCCCTCGGTCGATGCGCCGTAAACCTCGCACCCGGGAGTTCGTGCGGATTGCGCCCACATCGGACGCGCTAAATTTTGTTCGAGTCTTGACCCCTCGGGCCGCCGATTCTGCTACCTTCCTCTAACACTTGGCCTGGTTGAATGGTTACGTCGTGCCCGATCACGCTACCCTTGCCGATTCGAGCGTCGGGCCCGATGGTAACGCCGCTGGCCACGATCGTCTCTTCAATAATGACCGACGGACCGACGCTGACGCGTTCCCAGAGCACCGAATCTCGAACGCTCGCGTGGGGTCCGATGCTGCAGCCGTGCCCGAGAACCACATTCGGACCGACCTGAGCGGTCGGATCGACCACGACGTCTTGTCCGGCAAAGACCGGTGCGATGATACCAGCGACGCCCTCGAGGGACGCCGCCCCGAAGCCGTGCACGCCTGGTTCCAGCGCGATCGCGAGCGCGCCGCCGAGCACGTCGGCATGCGCCGCCAGGTAGTGTTCCGGCCGGCCCAAGTCGACCCAATAGTCGGCCGTCGTGTAGCCGTACAGACGTTTGCCGGCTGCTATCGCCTGAGGGAACGTTTCGCGCTCGATCGAGACGTTGCGATTCGGCGGAATCAGATCGAGGATCTCGCGCTCCAGCAAATATGTGCCGGCGTTGATGTCGTTGGTCGGCGCCTGATCGCGTGGCGGCTTCTCAACAAATGCCGAGACGAGACCATCGGCGTCGTGTACGACGCAACCGAACGGCGATGGGTCGTCGACGCGGATGAGGTGCAGCGTTCCGATTCCGCCTTTTTGTTCGTGGTACCGCAGCATCGCCGGAAGATCGAGGCTCGTGAGCACGTCGCCGTTGAGCATGAAGAAGCGGCCCGTGATGTGCTGTTCGACGTTTTTGATCGCGCCGGCCGTTCCCATCGGCGTTTCCTCGATCACGTACGTGATCTTCATGTCGAGATGGGATCCATCGCCGAAATACTCGACGATCGAGTGCGGCATGTATCCGGCCGGCAGGATGACGTCGCGAATCCCGGCCTCGTATAAACGCTGCATCGTCCTGGCCAAGAACGGCACGTTCATGATCGGCACCATCGGTTTTGGCGTGCCATACGTCAGCGGACGTAGCCGCGTTCCCTCGCCACCCACCAGAACGATCGCCTGCACGAAGCCCTCCCTCGACCAACGGTTAATTCCCGTACGTTCTACCCAAAGTCGCTCGCTTACTCCGTTCGCTTGCGATACCCGTACGTAGCCGTCAAGCTATGGCAGTTGGGGCAAAGCATCCGCAGATTCTCCACACGGTTGTCGTTTCGAACGCCGTTGACGTGGTCGATCTGTGTGGAAAGCGGCTTACCTCGCCATGTCTCGATTCCGCATCGGGCGCACTTCCGTTCGAGCAAGCCTGCTTCGAGCAATCGGAGTTTTAAGTGCGTGCGGCACTTTGCGGTCGCTAGAACCGTCTCGATCGGTCGTTTGCGTTGCCGCGTGACGATCTCGCCACGAACTAGCGCTTTGTGCCACGATCCACGCGAAAAGCCGAATCGCCGGATGCACTGATCAAAAGTGTGGCCACCGTCGTAGAACGCTTGTACGGCGGCCCAGTTGTACTTACGCCTGCGGTCCACGATTTCGTCTCGCGTTTCTTCCGGCGAACGTTTCGGTTTGACTGTGGCAGTTCGGGCAAAGCAGCCTGAGGTTTTCTACTCTATTATCGTTTCCGATACCATTGATATGGTCGAGGTGCAATGCAAGCCGTTCGTCTAGCCAGTGTGTGATGCCGCACTCATAGCAACCTTCGCGCAACATTCCTTGCCTCGACATTACACGCTTGACGCGCTGCCGATCGCGAAAAGAGGCGATCTCTGCAAGGCTGAAGGAACGAGGGCGCTGCCGCAATGCGCCGCGTTTCTTTGCATTCGACCAAGAGGCCGCGCACAACCCGAAACGCTGCATGCATTCGTCGCGCGTGTGGTTGTCATTGTGAAATTCTTGTACGGCGTTCCAGTCGTATCTTGGCATGCTCTTACGATACGAAATTGCTGTGCCAACTGGGTGGCAATGTGTCACGCACCACTAAGTTTTTGCCGGTCAATTCCTACCGTGCCTACCAGTTGGCACAATCATTCGCGAAAATATTTGCATGAAGAAAACATACGATTGGAAGGCCATCCAAGTGTACTGCGATGACGGACATTCATCGTTGCAATGTTCACGACAGTTCGGGATGTCTCGACTCGGTTTGCGGAAAGCGGTCGCGCGCGGAGATTTGCTCGTCAGCGCTCAATTTTTGTCAGATCCACGACCCAAGCACGATTGGGTTGCGATCAGAGCCTACTACGAAAGCGGGTCGTCGATGCGAGAATGCCTGAAGCGATTTGGGTTTTGTATCGGGACGTGGTCGAAAGCGGTACGTCGCGGGGACGTTCTGCCGCGGCCGAACGGCATGCCAATCCAAGAGCTCCTGTCTGGCGATCGTCGTTGTCGGCGAAACGTCAAGTCGCGACTGCTCGGAGCGAACCTACTTAAGAACATTTGCGCCCTTTGTGGTTTACGAGATTGGAAGGGCCGTGCTCTGTCGTTGCACCTTGACCATATCAACGGCAAAAAAAATGATCATCGTTTGGAAAATCTCCGAATGTTGTGCCCTAACTGCCACAGCCAGACGGAAACTTACGGGGGTCGAAACAAACGAAGCAACAGATCGTTGCAAGAACCCGGCACGGGGACGTAGTATAAGGTGCGGCTGGTCATTCCCGGATAGTTCAGCTGGTAGAACGGCACACTCTGAATGTGAGGGTCGGTGGTTCGAGTCCATCTCCGGGAGCCAAGCGGCCCTATCGTCTAGAGGCCTAGGACGCCGCCCTCTCACGGCGGTAACGCGGGTTCGAATCCCGCTGGGGCTACCATTTTCGTCCTTATTTCACAAGGGTTTTCGCGACACTTCAGGCTCCGTCTAACATTTTTCTAACGGAGCCTTTTGCTTTTACATCAGCCTATGAGCTTCGAGAAGGCCTGAGCCGCCTCGGCATCACGCTCCGGGTAGACGTGCAAATACCGTTCGGCGGTGATGGCGATGGACGAGTGACCCAGTCGCTTGCTCACGACCTCTAGCGATACTCCCGCCCGCGCGCACAGAGATGCGTGCGT
>DASXXU010000050.1:0-6911 GCA_036502885.1 Candidatus Tumulicola sp. | reverse complement strand
TCAGTTCACCGGAAAATGGACGCCACCGCTCAAAGACATTCAAGTTGAGGAGGCCGGCCCTAATCAGACGGTCCCCAACACGGCGCTCTACGCCATCGAGTTACAGCACGAGGATCTCCCCGTTTTGATCGTTTCGAACGTTGCTGCCAATAAGACGTCGAAGGTCGTCAAACTCGACCCAAACCTCTTCTCGCTCGGCAACGGACCGGAGCTCGGACAAGACACGAAGACGAACCAAGCTGTGTTCGCGCTTTCGCCCGACTTTGGCGCGGTCGGCGGCGTTCCGCCGCTCAACGTGATCTACAACATGAAAACGGGCAAGATGACGCAGTTTCAGGGGCTCAACAACGGCTATTTTCACGCCGGGTCGGTCAACGGTTTAGCCGTCGATTCGAACACCGGCATCGCGGCCACCGATACCGAGCTTAACGCGCAAGTCGAATTCTACGATCTTGCAAAGAAAAGCAGTTCGTTCGCGCAGCTGCCCTGCACCGGCGATACGTCGCAGCTCAACGCCGGCTCGGGCATCGCCAACGATTCCAAGAACGGCTTATTCCTGGTCACCGAACAGTTCAACGCGTGCGCATCGGGCAGCGCCATCCTCGTGTACGACGAGAAGGGCAACCTACGGGAGACGATTACCGGTTTCACCTTTCCGGTTGGTGAAGGCGCGCCCGCGCTCAATCCGAGCAAACGCATGGGTTGGGTATTCGGACCGCAGTTCAACCAACTGCAGCAGTTCTTCTACTGAGAAACGCCGGTTACCGCGCACGCTTCTGGAATAGGGCCAAGATAGCTTACGTTGCGAAATGCCTCGAACGAATGGCGAATAACGACGTTCGAGGCAAACGTTCCAGAGTCGGTGAATCGGCAATCTGTCCATCGTAGACGATCCGAAAGCGCACCTTGGATACCACGACGGAACCCCGATTGACAAAGCTAAGTCCAACCGCTCCGAACGGAGCGACCAGGCTATGATGGCTACGGATCCGGCAATCAACGATTTGAATCGGTTGGGAAGACAGCGCGACGGAGCGCGCAAACATCGCCCCACAGGCGATCAGGATCATTCCCGCGATACCGGCAAAGCGTTCCATCGCAGCAAGCATATTGCGAAACACGTATCGCGGGTATCCGTCTTCTGGACGATTCGAACGTCTGGGCGAACCAAACGGACCATCCATTCGGCGGCTGGCGGCGCTAAACGTCTACTAGTACGCTACATTCGTTATGTCAAAACCTGTGCTACGTTCCTTTGCTACCGCGGTTTTTCTTGCGAGCGCGTTGTGTGCACGCCCCGCGAGCGCGCAGCCCGTCGCGTCGCCAACGCCGCTACCATCGGTGACCCCGGTACCGCCTCCGAGCACTCCACCGGAGCAGCGGCGCGCGATGCCGGCACCGCTCGATCCGGTCTTTCCGAGCGTCGATTTTCCCGGACAGGCATATTTGATCGGCGTGCCAAGCGATCCGGGGAACCGTGTCTACGGCTGGATCGACGCCGGCTCGGAATTCAGCACCTCGAAATATTCAAACTTTCCGCTGTCGTACAACGACGTGCCGAACAACGTTGAGCTCGATCAGGCCGTGTTGCGGTTCGATAAAGAGCCGGACACCGTACAACAAGATCATTTCGATTGGGGCTACCGCTTTACGAGCCTGTACGGTGTGGATTACCGCTATACGACGATGCAGGGAGTTTTGAGCAATCAGCTCTTGCTGCGCAACCAAACCAACGGCTACGATCCCGTCGAAGCTTATTTGGTTGGATATTTTCCACGCTGGGGCCAGGGAACGACGATACAGCTTGGGCGCTTCATCTCGCCGGCCGACATCGAGGCGAATCTTGCGCCGCAGAATTTTCTGTACACGCATTCGGTCATGTTCACGTTCGACTGCTACACCCAGATGGGCGCGATGTTCACGACGATGCTGACCAAGCAGTGGACGCTCGTATACGGTTTGCATTTCGACAGCGACACGGCAGCGTGGGACGGTTCCGCGCATTTCCCGACGGCTGAGGTATTCGGCCGCTACGTTACGCCCTCCAACCGGAACTCCGTCCTGTTTGGCGTGGATGCGATCAACAACGGCCAGTTCAAAACCTATGAGAAGGGCACGTACGTAGATGCTGCGACTGGCCAGGTCTTACCGATGACGTGGGGCCACGACAACCTGCAGCAGTTCAACGTGACGTGGACGCACGTCTTCAATCCGGGATTTCAAAACCAGTTTGAAACCTACTATCTCTATTCGCAGAATGCGTACGCCGGTGGCACCTTCAACAACTACAATGTTGCGACGGCCGGTCCGCCGTACTTGGGCGCCGGCGGAGGACCCGGAGCATATCTACCGGGCCTCTCCAACGCGCTGGGTATGGTCGACTACCTCGAGTACAAGTACTCGCCCAAGGGATTTCTTTCGCTTCGCCTCGACTATCTGAACGATCCGCGCGGATGGCGTTCGGGCTTTGCGACCTCGTACGGCAGCGTGACGCTGGGGACGACCTACCACATCTCACCGCAGTTCGAAATACGCCCCGAATTGCGCACCGAAGGCGCCCTCCGCCCCGGGATAACGCCTTACGACGACGGCACCATGAGCCATCAAAATACGCTCGGGGTCGACGGCATCGTCTTCTTCGGCAATCCGTAGCACGATGTCCGATTGGATCATCCGTTCGGCGGATACCGGCGGCGGGCGGGGTGCCGTACGCTTATCAGGTGTTGCTCGAAATAGGAATCGTCGTTCTCACGGTCGTGTGCTTTGCGATCATGGACTGGTACACGCGCGGCTGCGAGCACGTGTAGGCTAACGTGGACTTCGATACGATCCTCGGACTCTGCCTGACGCTGGCCGGTCTCGCGTACCTTACCTACGCGATGCTGCGCCCCGAGAAATTCTAGGAGCACGCGTTGAACGCTGTAGGCTGGCTCCAAGCCGGCGTCCTATTCGGTGCTATTCTGCTGCTCGCCAAGCCGCTGGGCATCTTCATGGCGAAGGTTTTTCACGGGGAGAAGACCTGGCTTTCGCCCGTAATGCGACCGCTCGAGATCGCGATCTACCGAGTTTGCGGCGTACGCGAAGACCAGGAAATGCCGTGGTACGGCTACGCCTTCGCGGTGCTCGCATTCCATTTAGTCGGATTGGCGTTTCTTTACGTGCTGCTGCGCACGCAACAGTGGCTTCCGCTCAACCCGCAACACTTCGGACCACTAAGCCCGGATCTCGCGTGGAACACCGCCGTCAGCTTCACCACCAACACGAACTGGCAGTTCTATTCGGGCGAGAGCACGATGAGCTACCTCTCGCAAATGATGGGCTTGGCGTGGCATAACTTCGTTTCGGCCGCCGCCGGCATCGCGATTGCTATCGCGGTAATTCGCGGGGTGACCCGTACGACGATGAAATCGCTGGGCAGCTTTTGGGTCGACATGACGCGCGCCGTGCTGTATATTTTGGTTCCGATTTCGATCGCTGCCGGTCTATTGCTCGTGTGGCAGGGCGTACCGCAAAATTTTCATGCGTACCAACAAGTTCGGTCGATCGAGGGGTTCACGCAAACGATAACCGGCGGCCCAATGGCCTCGCAAGAAGCCATCAAAGAGCTCGGAACAAACGGTGGCGGCTTCGTCAACGCAAACTCCGCGTCGCCCAACGAGAACCCGACGCCCTTCACCGACTGGTTCGAACTGTTTTTAATCCTGATCGTACCCGCCGGCCTGGTGTACATGTACGGCCGGATGATAAAGAACGTCAGGCATGGTTGGGCCATCTTCGCGGCGATGTCGCTCCTGCTGGTTACCGGTTTCGGACTAGCGTACGGGGCTGAAGCCGCCGGAAATCCACTCGTGCACCAACTGGGCGTCCTGGGCGGAAACATGGAGGGTAAAGAAACCCGCTTCGGTATCGCGGCCTCGGCGTTATTCGCGATCGTAACGACGGCGACGTCCTGCGGCGCGGTAAATGCGCTGCACGATTCGTTCACCGCCCTCGGCGGTTTGGTTCCCTTAGTGAACATGCAACTGGGCGAGATCGTGTTCGGCGGAGTCGGCAGCGGCTTGTACAGCATGATCGTCTTCATCGTCTTGACCGTGTTCATCGCGGGCTTGATGGTCGGGCGAACACCCGAATATCTCGGCAAAAAAATCGAGCGTCGCGAGGTACAGTTCGCGATTTTGGCCATCCTCGTAACGCCGGTTCTGTGTCTGATTCCAACCGCCGTAGCGGCGTTGATTCCCGCGGGATTGGCGACGCTGAACAACTCCGGACCGCATGGTTTTTCCGAGATACTGTATGCATACACGTCCGGCAATGCAAACAACGGCAGCGCCTTCGGTGGCCTGTCACCGAACTTGTTTTACAATATCACCATGGGAACGAACATGCTCTTCGGCCGGTTCATCGAGATCGTGCCTACCCTTGCGTTGGCGGGCGCGTTGGCCGGAAAGAGCGCCGTTCCCGAAGGCGCCGGAACGTTCACCACCCACTCGCCGATCTTCGTCGTGCTGCTGCTCGGCGTGATCGTGATCGTCGGCGCGCTGACGTTTCTACCCGCCGACGCGCTCGGCCCGATCGTCGAACATCTCCTGATCCTACAGGGAAAGACGTTCTAATATGTTATCCCAGCGCCGTTTGGAACGCCGGCCCCGCGAGCGCTCGCTGTTCGACCGCGCGATCATCACGCGTGCGGTCTTGGAGTCGCTCAAGAAACTCGACCCACGCTGGCAAGCTCGCAACCCAGTGATGTTCGTGGTCGAGGTCGCCGCCTTAGTTACGTTGCTGTTTTACGTGCGCGATCTTGCTTCGCATAACGGTTCGGCCGGTTTCGATTTCGCGATCAGCGCGTGGTTGTGGTTTACGGTGCTTTTTGCCAACTTCGCCGAAGCGGTGGCCGAAGGTCGCGGGAAAGCGCAAGCGGATTATCTGCGTAAGACGAAATCCGACTCGATCGCGCGTCTCCTGCGCGATGACGGAACCGAAGAGTGCGTACCCAGCACGGTTCTGCATAAAGGCGACCGCTTCGTGGTGGAAGCCGGCGAGGTCATCGCTGCCGACGGTGAGGTCCTCGAGGGTGCCGCAACCGTCGACGAATCCGCAATCACCGGTGAATCCGCGCCGGTTATCCGGGAATCGGGCGGCGATCGCAGCGCCGTAACCGGCGGAACGCGCGTCCTTTCGGATCGCATCGTGGTCTGCGTTACCGCCAACGCCGGCGAAAGCTTTCTCGACCGCATGATCGCGTTGGTCGAGGGCGCGCAACGGCAGAAAACTCCAAACGAAATCGCGCTTTCGATATTGTTGGCGGGATTGACGATCATCTTTTTGATCGCGGTGGCGACGCTGCTGCCGTTCTCGATTTACGCCGGCGCAAAGCAAAGCGTCACCGTCTTGATCGCACTGCTGGTCTGTCTCATCCCCACGACGATCGGCGGCTTGCTCTCGGCGATCGGCATCGCCGGCATGGACCGCGTCATGCAACGAAACGTCCTTGCCATGAGCGGGCGCGCGGTCGAAGCTGCCGGCGACGTCGATACGCTGCTGCTGGATAAAACCGGCACCATCACGTTGGGGAACCGTCAAGCCGTCGAGATCATCCCCGCCGAGGGTTTGGACGCGCTACAGGTAGCGCGCGCGGCGTACCTGTCCTCGCTTTCGGATGAGACGCCGGAAGGCCGTTCGATCGTACTGCTCGCCCAGCAGTTGGGCGTTGAGGAAGAACGCCCGGACAACACCACGTTCGTGCCGTTTAGCGCGTACACGCGCATGAGCGGCCTCGACATGCCCGGGGCCGTAAAAATTCGCAAGGGCGCGCCCGATTCGGTGATCGCGTGGGTGCGCGAGCAAAGCGGCACGCCGGCGGCGGAACTTTCGCCGGTGGTCGAGCGCATCGCGCGTAGCGGCGGCACGCCGTTGCTGCTCGCCCGCGGCCCGGTCGTCCTAGGCGCGATCTATCTCAAAGACATTTTGAAGCCGAACATGCGCGAACGCTTCGGGCGGCTTCGCTCGATGGGCATTCGCACCGTCATGATCACCGGCGACAACCCACTTACCGCAGCGACCATCGCCAAGGAAGCCGGCGTCGACGATTTTCTCGCAGAGGCGACGCCCGAGACCAAGATGGACTTGATCAAGCGCGAGCAGATGTCGGGGCGTTTGGTCGCGATGACCGGCGATGGGACGAACGACGCGCCGGCGTTGGCGCAAGCCGACGTCGGGGTCGCGATGAACTCCGGAACGCAAGCCGCCAAAGAGGCCGGCAACATGGTCGACCTCGATTCCGACCCGACGAAGCTCATCGAAGTCGTCGAGATCGGAAAGCAGCTGTTGATGACTCGCGGAGCGCTAACGACGTTTTCGATCGCCAATGACGTCGCGAAATACTTCGCGATCTTGCCCGCGATGTTCATCGTCGCGTATCCGGCCATGAACGCGCTCAACATCATGCGCTTGAGCACGCCGCAAAGCGCGATCCTTTCGGCCGTCATCTTCAACGCCTTGATCATCGTCGCGCTGATCCCGCTAGCGTTGCGCGGCGTCAAATACACACCCAAAGGCGCAAATGCCGTGCTGCTCCAGAACGTTTTGGTTTATGGGCTCGGTGGCGTGGTGGTTCCCTTTGCAGGCATCAAGCTGATCGACATGCTCTTGTCGGCACTCCACCTTACCGGCTGAAACGAGAGAAACGAGAGATCGGGATGATTCAATACCTGGTAACGTCGATACGATTCACGATCATCTCGGTCGTGCTGCTCGGATTACTGTATCCGCTAGCGATGACCGGCCTGGCCCAAACCCTCTTCAACAAACAGGCGAATGGATCGCTCGTGACGGTCGACGGAACGGTGGTCGGCTCGTCGATCATCGGGCAACTGTGGACCAAACCGCAATATTTTCACGGACGCCCCTCGGCT
>DASXXU010000049.1:0-3565 GCA_036502885.1 Candidatus Tumulicola sp. | reverse complement strand
TCGAAGGCTCGATCCAGCGGACGCAGTGGAATCGAGGCACACGCGTCGGCAAACTTGGAGAGCGTCTCCTTGCTAAACATCGGCATACGGGTTTCGTTCGACGCACTAGTGGAAATTCCGAGCGTGAACCCCATCGGTGATACCGCCCCCGTCGAATGCAAACGCGCGCTGGGCGAGCATATCGATGCAACCGCCCTCCTTCTGTAACTTACCCTCGACGATCAGCATCGGTGCAGTACGAAATTCGCGGCGGAACCGTTCGAAAACATCCGGACGCACGATGACGTTCACGAATCCGGTTTCGTCCTCGAGCGTCAGAAAGACAAAGCCTTTTGCGGTTCCCGGTCGCTGGCGCGTGATCACCAAACCGCCGACGCGGCAGATTTGATTCGGGCGCAGTTTTGGCAGATCGCCGGCCGGGGCGACGCCCTTCGCGCGCAGCTCCTCGCGAAAATGCGCCATCGCCTGCCCTTGCGGTGTGATGCCGGTCGACCACAAATCGAATGCTGTCGTTTGCTTTGGCGCGATGTCGGCGAACGCCGCCGGCGGTTCCTCGACGTCCATCAACTTGCCGAGCTCGCCACGAGCTTCACGTTCGTCGAGCGCGCGCAGCGCCCACATCGCGTCGCGACGTTTTTCGTACCACGGCGAGAACGCGCCGGCGACGGCTAGATTTTCCAGCGCTTCCTTTTCCAGCCGCGTTCGCTGTGCGAAATCGAGCATATGGTGGAAGCGTCCGCCGGCAAGTGCCGCTTCGAGCCGCTTTCGTTGCACTTGCCCCAACCCTCGAATCACGTGGAAGCCGATCCGCAACGCGCCCTCCGCGTCGACGTGCGACCAATATTCGCTGACGTTAACTTGCACCGGTTTCACCACAACGCCGTGCCGGCGTGCGTCGTTCACCAAGACTTCGGTGGAATAAAACCCCATCGGCTGCACGTTCAGGATCGCTGCGGCGAAGATTGCGGGAAAGCGGCACTTCACGTATGCCGAAGCGTAGGCCAATAACGCGAAACTGGCCGCGTGCGATTCGGGAAATCCGTAATCGGCGAAACCCTCGAGCATATGGAAGAGCTGCTCGGCGGCGACTCGATCGATGCCGTTTGCAACCATCCCGTCGACCAAGCGCGGATAGATCTCGAGCATCCTGTCGCGCGAACGTTTGTGACCCATCGCGCGCCGCAGCTGGTCGGCTTCGCCCGCGGTAAAGCCGGCGGCCTCGATCGCCATACGCATACCTTGTTCTTGAAAGAGCGGCACGCCGAGCGTGCGTTCCAGCACCGGCTTGAGTTTCGGATGAGGGTACGTCACCCGTTCCAGGCCGGCACGGCGGCGCAAAAACGGATGGATCATATCGCCTTGGATCGGCCCCGGCCGGATGATCGCGACCTGCATCACGATATCGTAGAAGCAGGCCGGCTTCATGCGCGGCAACATCGATTGTTGCGCGCGCGACTCGATTTGAAAGACCCCGATCGTGTCGGCTTTTTGAATCATCGCGTACGTCGGCCCGTCGTTTGCCGGAATGCTGTGCAGTGCGAGATCGCTGCCGTAGCAACGCTTGTGCAACGAAAAAGCCTCACGCAGCAGCGACAGCATCCCCAATCCCAGCAAATCGATCTTGATCAAACCGAGGTCTTGCAAATCGTCCTTATCCCACTGGATGATCGTGCGATCGCGCATCGTCGCCCACTCGACCGGTGCCACGCGCACCAGCGGATCGCGGGTAAGCACCATGCCGCCCGAATGGATGCCCATATGGCGGGGAAACCCTTTGAGCCGTACGCAGATCGCGTAAAGGCGCTTCGCGGTTTCGCCCGGGAGCGCCGTGGTGACGTCCTCGAGCGATTCGATCGCGTCGAACTCTTTCGCCAACGCGTCGACCTCTGCTACGCTCAAACCTAACGCTTTGCCGGTATCGCGAAGGGCCGATCGGGTACCGTACGTGATGACCTCGGCGGTCATCGCCGCATTGGAACGCCCGTATCGCTCGTAAACGTATTGAATAATTTTTTCGCGATCTTGATGGGCGAAATCGATATCGATGTCGGGGATTTCTTTACGCTCCTCGGACATAAAGCGTTCGAAGAGTAGATCCATGCCGATCGGATCGACGGCCGTGATGCCGAGCGCGTAACATACCGCCGAGTTGGCCGCCGAACCGCGTCCTTGGCAGAGAACGCCCATTTCCGCAGCTCTTTTGACGATATCCCAAACGATCAAAAAATAGCCGGCTAGATCCATGCGCGCGATCATGCCGAGTTCGTATTCGAGTTGACGTTCGACCTTAGCCGAGACCGGCGTTTCATAGCGTTCGGCCGCACCGCGATACACCAGCTCGCGCAGATACGATTGGCGCGTTTTGCCGGCGTCGACCGCAAACAATGGAAACTGACCGGTCAGCCGTTCCAGACGAAACGTGCAGCGCGCGGCGATCTCGACGCTGCGAGCGATCGCGTCGGGATGACGCGCGAACAGCCGTCGCATCGCCCGTGCCGGTTTGAGATGGTACTCGGCGTTGGGACGTAATTGCCGGCGTTCGTGCGCTAGATCGATGTTGGTACCGAGTCGAACGCACGTCAAAATATCGGACAGCCGGGCATCGTCTTTGTGCGCGTATACCACGCCGTTGGTCGCAACGCACGGCACGCCGAGCTTGCGCCCGAGCGCGGCCAACCGTTCGTTCCGGCCGGCGTCCTCGACGGTTAGGTGGTGTTGCAGCTCCAAGAAAAAACGCTCGCCGAAGTAGCCGCGCAAGCGGCGAATCTCTTCCGAGGCCGGCTCGAGGCCACCGGCCAACGCCCGTTCGGGACGGCCGTCGGGGCCACCCGACAGCGCGATCAGGCCGTCGCAACGCCCTTCAAAATCCTCGAGCCGCAGCCGGGCGTCGCCCTTGGCGCCTCGCAGCTGTCCCAGCGAGATCAGCTCGCAGAGGTTTCCGTAACCGCCGGCGTTCTCAACCAGCAGCACGATGCGGGCCCCATCTTCGAAGGTCAGCTCGCTGCCAACGATTCCGGGAAGCCCTCGCTCCTTGGCCCGGTTCGCAAACCGGACGATCCCGTAAAGACCATCGCGGTCGGTCAGTGCGACAGCCGCCAGCCCCAGCTCGGCCGCACGCTCGACGAGCTCTTCGGGGTGCGAGGCACCATCGAGGAACGTGAAGTTGGACCAGGCGTGCAATTCGGCGTACAAGGACTTCCGAGTATATACGAACATATGTTCGATATACAAGCCCAACAAAATTATGAAGGGCGCGCTTAGGGGTTTGATGCCATTTTGACCACGCGCCGGTCTGGCCGGTGGTACACTGCCGTCACCGTGCCGTGCGTTCGCTCGTTTTTGTACGCGTTTTTCCTGATTGCAGGCAGCATGCTGGCCAATGCGATGCCGGCCGCTGCCGACGTTGGCCAAACGTTTCAGTTCCCGATGGCGCGGGCACCGCACCCGTTGACGCTCGATCCGTCGCTGGCCGATCCGGCGTGGCAAATCGGCGCGGTTCCGAACGGCACCGGTCCCTGGCAGAACGTAACGACGCGTTCGCCCGCGCAGTTCGAAACGCAAGCGT
>DASXXU010000048.1:0-6175 GCA_036502885.1 Candidatus Tumulicola sp. | reverse complement strand
GGTAGACGAAGCGGCCTCCGACGACGGTGCTGACGATCCGATACTCTTCGTCCCAGATCGATAGATCGGCACGCAAGCGCGGAACGATCCGGCCCATCTCGCGTTCTTGGTTGATCAACTTTGCGGGCGCGTGGGTTGCGGCCACGATCGCTTGCGCGAACGGGATCTGCGCGTACGACATGTAGTTGCGTACGGCATCGTCGATGCGAAGCGCGCTACCGGCGATCGTTCCATCGTGCGTGCGAACCAGTCCATCGGCGATGTAGTAACCCGGATCCGCCGGCGGCATGTTGTCGGTCGCTAAAACGATGCGATCGCCGAGCGTCCGGTGCAGCACGTCGACCATCACCGGCGCGACGTGGAATCCGTCGCAAATCAACTGCACGTAGGTACGCCGGTCTTGAATGAAGGCGGCTAGGATCGACGGATCGCGATGATCTAAGGGCGGCATCCCGTTGAACGCATGCGTCAGCGAGCGAAACCCGAGCGCGATGGCCAACAAGCCTTCGCGGTAGCGCGAAGCGGTGTGTCCCGCCGAGCATACGACGCCGTTTTCCAAAAACACGCGCAGCGCATCGGCAGCGCCGTCGACTTCGGGAGCCATGGTAACGAGCACGCACGCGCCCATGCACGCGTCGACCATCTCGCGAGCGCGTTCCGCGCCGGCCGGAGCGAGCCACTCCTGGCGATGTACGCGCCGGAACTTCGGGTTAAGGAACGGACCTTCGAAATGGATGCCCAAGCAGCGTGCACCGCGCACGCCGTGTTCGTCGAGTTGGTGCGCCGCTTCGACGACTTCGTACGCCGCGTGCAGCATCGATTCGAACGGCGCGGTCATGATGCCGGCGACGAAGCCGGTGGCACCGCAACGTGCGTATTCGACCGATGCGACGGCGACCGCGTTCCCTTGATCCCGATTGAACAGTGCGTCGGCGGCGCCGTTGGTGTGTACGTCGATCAGGCCGGGTGCGATCGTGGCCCGCGAGGGGAGGTCGACATCCCAAGGACCGTCGGCCGGTAAAACGGCGGCGATGCGACCGTCTTCGACGGCGAGTCTCCCGAAGGTCGATGCTCCGTCGCCGATGGCGATGAATGCGGGAGCGAAGACCGTTGAGTTCGACGTGCTCGTAAGCTCCTTCGGGCGGTACGATTCGACGACGATTCGGCTACTGCTGCTTGCCGAGCAGCCTCGCAAGCCAACCGTTGCGGGCGGCCTGCGGTGCGGGGGCAGCTTGGGTTGCCGTCGCCGTCGCGGCGGTGCGTCGCTGCAGGCGCGCCATGTGCGTTTCGGCGTGCGCTTCCAACGTGGAACGCAGTGCCTCGGTTTCGTTCCAAGGGGACGCGATGCGGCCGCCGTCGCGCGCGAGTTGGTAATCGCGTGCCGAGACCGTGAAGATCCGTTCGACCGCGATATTTCGCTCGCGTAGGTAACCGCCGGCGAGTTCTACCACGTGACGCCGTTCGCTGGGCGACTCGTTGTCGGCGATGGTGTGCGCGAACAGCATCGGGCGACCGAGCTCCGCCAGCCGCGCGTACAGATCGAGCTCGCGATCCGAAAGCTGGCGGGAGAACAAGCAGACCATTTCGCTGGCGCGCGTCGCAACCGCAACGTTGACGTCTTCGGCATCCGGATCGCCCGAGTCGAATGCCGGCACGTGTACGAGCACGAGTTCGCGCGGCAACTTCCAGGGAACCAGCACCAGCACGGCGCGATCGACCGCCGCATCGGCCGCGCTCGAAAACGCGATCTCTTCCCAATCGCCGCGTTCGTCCAAAGCGAAGGCCGCATCGTTTTCGCCGTAGCGCACGTGAATCGGAAAACGAACGCTTCCGGCGATGCGATCGTCGATAACGGTGCGTCCGGCGAAAGCATTGATCAGTGACGATTTTCCGCGTCGCAGCGCTCCGAACACCGGTACGCGCCAGCGTTGCGGTTGCAGTCCGCGATCGTAGGATACCGGATCGAACGCTCGCGCGGCGTGGGCGGATCGAACGATCGCCGGTCCGGCGTCGGCCGGCGCCGCTTCGGCGGCGGTGGAGAAAAATTCGACGACGGCGCTCGTGACGCGCGCGTGCGCTTCTTCGACCGCGGTACGCCGTTGGCGAAGCTCCGTTACCGCCTCCTCGGAACGACTCGATGCGCGCGCTTCGACCGCTCGTTCGATGCTCCCTAAATCGGCATCACGCTTGGCGATTCCGGCGCGTGACAATGCCTGCGCGAGATCGTCGTAGATGTGCTGCAGCCGCGCGCCAGTATCCGCAACGAACGACGCGATCTCGGCGCGCAAGCGCGGAAATATTTCGGAGCGTAAGTCGGCGATCAGTTCGCGTTTCATGTATTCGCCCGAGCGCCGGGTCGCAAACCGGGTCGCGATATCCGTAACCAGCGCGATCGACGGGCCACCGATCGCTTCGAAGACGATCGTCGAAGAAATCGCCGCACGCACGTCGCCGCTCCACAACGTCGTGCCGCCTTGCGTTCCGAACGCGCGTGCCGCGGCCTCGCCGGCCGCCCAGCGCAGCGGGAACAGCGAGCGTGCGGCTTCGAGGCGCGCGTCGACATCGTCGAGCACTTCGGTTGCAACCGCTTGCGCGAAGTCACCCGTGACGTGCGCGACCACGCGGTCCGCGACCACGTGCAAGCGCTGCCGGTCGCGCAGACGCGCGACGTCGGCGGTATCGAGGGCTTGCGCCAGCGCTCGCTCGAGCTCGGCAGCAAGGTCGGCGCCTCGCCGGTCGATACCGAGGCGACGCTCCGCTCCCGCGGCGATAAGCGCTTCGCGTTGCTCGCGACATCGATCGTCGATCTGCTGCAGTTCCGGCACGACGGCCGCGCGCCGCCGTTCCAGCGCTTCGTCGTCGAGCGCCAGCATTGCAAGATCGCCATCGATACGTTCGATTTCATCCGCCGAGGCTTCGCTCGCGCGTTCGCCGGCGCGTCGCAGCCGCGCTCTGCCGGTACGGTCGACCAGCGATGCATCGAGCACGCTGAGAAACCGCTCGAAGCGGCTCTCTTCGACGGCAACGGCATCGCCATCGAGAACGCCCTGGGCGTATTGCCGGGCCGATAGCGGCAAGACGTAGGTACCCGGCGCATGGATCGCAGCCAAACGCGCGATGCGCTCGTAGGCTTCCTCCCATGCGGGCCGGCCGCCGTGCGTTTCGCGCCACAGATCGATCTTGGTTTGCACGATAAAGATCGAGTCGATATGTTCGCGGATGATCCCAAGAAACGCGGCGTCGCCTTCGGTAAACGGTTGCTGCGTATCGATCGCATAGATCACCGCGTCCGCCGATGGCAAAAACTGCAGCGTCGCTCGCCGGTGCGCCGGATTAACCGACGCAAGGCCCGGCGTATCGGCGACCACGAAACCGCGTTGTAAAAACGGCGAATCGGTTTTCACCATCACGTGCGTCGGGGCGTCGCGCTCTTCACGCGTGGCGTCGTGCATGCCGCCCGCATCGCCGGAACCGACAGCGGTGAACCGCCCGAGCGAAGCCAGCGGGATCCGTTCGGTTCGTCCGTCATCGTAAACGGCGGTGGCTTCTTCGGTATCGCCGTATTCGAGCTCGGTGATCGTTGCGGTGGTCGGATTGATGTCGGTCGTCAGCAGGCCGGTCAATTGACGCGCTCCGCCCGCGTCTTCGTAGCGGAATTTTTCGAGCACGACGTTGATCAAAAACGACTTCCCGCTGGAAAACTCGCCGACGATCGCCAGCACGAATTTGCCGCGCGCCAACCGGGTGCGGGCGCGGCCGACCGCCGCTCGTCGTTCGCCGGATAGTTGCTCTTCGAGTACGCCGAGTTGCGCGACGACGTCGTCACGCGCGCGCTCGTAGCGGCGCAGCGCGTCGGATTCGGTCACGGCTTGTTAGGAGCGGATGAGTGCCAGAGCTTCGTCGCGGTGGCGCTCCATCAAATCGGGCGTGTCGCCTTCCACGTTCAAGCGCAGCAACGGCTCGGTATTGGATGGGCGCACGTTCATCCACCAGTCGGGGTAGGCAATCGTCACGCCGTCCAGATGGTCGATTGCTGCGTCCGAATAGCGTTGCTCCAGCTCGCGCAGTTTTGCGGAAACATCCGAGACGCGGCTGTTGATCTCGCCCGAACGAAAGCGCGTGTCGATCGGGGCGATTACTTCGCTCACCGGTTTGCCGGCGTGCGAAAAAACTTCCAAACATTGCAGCAGCGCGATCATGCCCGAATCCGCATACCAGTTATCGCGAAAGTAGAAATGGCCGCTGTGCTCGCCGCCGAACACGGCGTCGCGCTCGCGCATCACGCCCTTGATGATCGAGTGACCGACTTTGGAGCGAACCGGCACCCCACCGGCTCGTTCGATCAGTTCGGGCACGCTGCGACTGCAGATCAAGTTGTATAAGATCGTCGCACCCGGATACTTTTGCAGCGTGTTCAGCGCGACGAGCGCCGTTACGGTGCTGCCGTCGATCAGCTGCCCCTTCTCATCGACCAAGAACATGCGGTCGGCATCGCCGTCGAACGCAACCCCAAGATCGCACCGATCGCGGATGACGGCGGCCTGAACGTCGGCCATGTTCTCGGGTTCGATCGGGCTCGCCGGATGGTTCGGAAAGTTTCCATCGAGTTCGAAGTACAACGGCACGACTTCGCACGGCAACCGTTTGAAAACGTAGGGAACGGTTTCGCCAGCCATACCGTTTCCGGCATCGATCGCGACCTTGAACGGCTTGATCTTTGCGGCGTCGACGAACGACAAACAATGTTCGGCAAAATCGTCGAGCACGTTTCGGGATTCGATCGTACCCGGCGTTCCGGCGGCGGGCGGCAGATCGCCGGCGATCAACCGGTCTCGAATCTCCGAGAGGCCGGTGTCGAGCGAAATCGCACGCGCTTGCGAACGCGTCAACTTCATGCCGTTGTATTGCGCCGGATTGTGCGATGCCGTAATCATCGCTCCGCCATCCATCCCATACTTGCCGACGGCAAAGTAGAGTGCATCGGTGGAGACGAGGCCGATATCGAGCACGTCCGCCCCGGATTCGCACACCCCCCGCGCAAACGCGTCGAACAAGGATCGCCCGGATGGACGCATGTCCCGGCCGACGGCGATGCGCTTGGCTCCGAGTAAGGTCGCAAAGCATCGACCGATCCCGTACGCCGTGTCGTCGTTCAGCTCGGCCGGATAAATCCCGCGCACGTCGTACGACTTGAAAATTCCTGGATTCAATCCGGTTTCCATGGCGAAATCCTGTTCGGAGGTTCGTATCTTTACCCCTCGGCGCAACCACGTTCGGATCGGTTCCCAAAGCGCAGCGTGCGAACGCTGATGCCGCTCAGCCGCGTTTCCGCGACCGCCTTACTAACGGCGTTCCTCATCATCGCGGTCGCGATAGCGGTGTTCGGTGACTTTCAAACGCGCGCCAACATGGCTGCCAGTTTCGATCGGCAGGGGAGCGTGCAGCTCGCGCAGCTGACGTTTGAGGACGTCCGGCGCCTGCAGATCGTCGAGGAAAACGCCTTGCGCGGTTACTCGTTGACACGCGATTCGTTTTACACCGATCAGTACGGCAGCGCGGTCGCCGAGTTCGATGCGAAGCTTGCTTCCGTGCGCCGCTCGCTGCAGGCGCAGGGTTTGACCGACGCGGATCGCGTTCTGGCCGATTACGCAGCATTTCAGGATAACTGGCGCAAGCAGGTCGCCGCGCCGGTATTGCGCCACCCGGATGCGGCGCGAATTCCCGACATCGACATGCGAAACAAGCTGCTGACCGATTACGAGTCGCGCATCGTCGCGGTGTTGCATCGCAACCTTGCGGCGGCCAACGACGAGTTCGCACGCGGAACGCAAGCGCAGCTCGATCGTTCGTCCTACGTTCGCGCATTTTGGTTGTTGCTGTTCGGGCTGTTAGCGATTCTGTTCAACGCGTTCCGCGGCCGATTGGACCGGGAGCTCGAAGAGGAACGCACGACCACGCAGACGTTGCAGCGTGCGTTTCTGAGCGAATCGGTTCCGCTGCCGCACTGCGACGTCGGCACCGTGTATCGTTCGGCGTCGGCGCGCGCGGCCGTCGGCGGCGACGTTTTCGACGTCTTCCGCATGACGCCGTCGCGAGCGCTTTTGATGATCGCCGACGTCAGCGGAAAAGGCATCGATGCCGCCGTGCTAACGGCGTTCATCAAATTCGCGATTCG
>DASXXU010000047.1:0-6271 GCA_036502885.1 Candidatus Tumulicola sp. | reverse complement strand
GCGCGAACTTCGACCGGCGAGCCCGACAGTTTCATCACGCGGGCCAACGGCGGGTTGATAAAGTCGCGATAGTCGGCGAACGTTTGGGCAGCGAGTTCGCTCACGCCGCGACGTCGACCGCTTCTAAACGTTCGATCGCCGCCTCGATCGTTTCGATCGCATCGGCCGCGCGATCCAAATGCATGATCCGCTCGCGCAATGCGGCCGCGCCCGGCATGCCTTTGAGGTAGAGCGCGACGTGTTTGCGCATCTGTGGAACCGCTCGCGATTCGCCCCACTCGTCGACCATCGTGCGATAGTGCACCAGACAATAGCGCAATCGATCCGCCGCGGCGGGCGATGGCCGCGCCGGACGGCCTTCCATGAGATCGCGAATCTGCGCGATCAACCACGGGTTGCCGAGCGCCGCGCGGCCGATCATGATGCCGTCGACGCCGGTAGCGCGCATCCGTTCGATGGCAGTGTTCGCGTCATCCAAATCGCCGTTACCGATCACCGGAACGTCGAGCGCCTCTTTCAAGCGCGCGATGTGATCCCAGTTCGCGCTGCCTTTATAGAACTGGCGCGCGGTGCGAGCGTGTAACGTGATCGCGCGCGCGCCGGCGTTTTGGGCACGCTTGGCGACGTCGATATACACCAGGTCTTGTTCGGTCCAACCCAAGCGCATCTTTACGGTAACCGGGCAATCGACGGCGTCGACGACCGCGCGCACGATCGCTTCGCAACGATCGGGGTCGCGTAAGCAAGCGGATCCACCGTTGGTTTTGGTCACCTTGGGAGCCGGACAGCCAAAATTGATGTCGACGATATCGGCGCCGCATTCGCGCACCAATCGCGCCGCCTGGGCCATCGTTTGCGGGTCGTCGCCCCACAATTGGGTCGAAACCGGACGCTCGATGCCGTGCTGGTCGATCATCTCCATCGTCCGGCGGCTGGCGTACTTGAGCGCGTTGCTTGAAACGAACTCCGTTACCGTCAGCCCTAGCCCGAAGGGTTTGTAGAGCGCCCGCATGGTCCGATTGGTAACGCCCGACATCGGCGCCAATACGACCGGGGGCCAGACCTCGACCGGTCCGATTTTAAGGGGCGCTAGCATGGCCGAACCACTATAGCACGGCGGCCGAAATGACGACCACGGCACCGGCCGCCAACAGCGAACGCGTGCCGAACAGCGCCTCGCCGGCAGCTCCGGCGATCGCGCCACCGAGGTACACGGCCCAAACCATCGCGTCGCGAGCTCCGATCCGAACGTCGGCCTTTTCCAGCGGTTCGGCTAGCAGCATCACGGCCGAAATCATCGTGCCCGTCACGTAGGTGGTCGATACGCCCTTCATCCCGATGCGAAGCGCGACGACGCTCTGCACGCCCATCGTGGCCGATAGCACGTCGATCAGCGAGCCCAGCGGAACGCGCGGCCATAACAGGCCGCAGACGATCAGAATGACGCCGATCCCAATCAACAACGGTTGACGAACCCGCGTATCCGACGGCTTTCCGCGTAGCGTTAAAGCGGCGACGCTCGCGCCGGCTGCGAACGCGATGATCGCGAGCAGCGGTGCTTGAATGCCGATCGTTTCTTGCACGTGCGGAAACCAGTGCGATGCGATCGCGCCGCCCAGGCGGATCATGTTGCCGGTCATGTTGGTCGTAAACACGCCCGAACCAAAAAATGAAACCGCGTCGACGTACCCCGCGGTGATCGCAAGCACGTACAACAACAACCGCAGGCGCGGCGCGGGCGTCGCTCAGTCCTCCAGCGACGCGTGAAAGATTTGTAAACCGCGCAAACTCAAATGCGGATCGACCTCATCGATCGTCTCGGTGTGACGACCGAACGTTTCGGCCATACCGCCGGTAGCGACGACGCGTGCGTCGCCGCCGAGTTCCTCGCGCATTCGCGAAACGATTGCATCGGTTTGTCCGGCGAAGCCGTAGACGATGCCGGATTGCAGCGCCTCCTCGGTGTTACGCCCGATGGCGGCCTTCGGCGATTCCAACGCAACCTGCGGCAATTTGGCGGTGCGTGAAACCAGCGCGTCGATCGAGATCGCAATCCCGGGTGCGATCGCGACGCCGGCGTACGCGCCCTCGCGCGTTACCGCTACGAACACCGTCGCGGTGCCGTACGAAACGATTACGAGCGGCGCGCCGAATCGCGCGCGACCGCCGATCGCGGCCGCGATGAGATCGGCACCGGATTGCGCCGGATGTTCGGTCGCAACCGGAATGACCGTCTGCGTTTGCGGATGCAAAAACCGCGGCGCCACACCGAATGCGCTGCGGCACGCTTCCTCGAGCACCGGATCCAGCTTGGGAACGACGCTGGCGATCGCAGCGCCGGCAACCCCATTCGCGTCGACGCCGGCTTGCGCGAAGAGTTGGCGAAAGGATGCAACGTATTCGTCGGGCGTGCGGCGTACATCGGTGGAAACGCGCCATGTATTCGTCAACGTTCCGACCGGATCGAAACAGCCGAGTTTGATCTCGCTGTTGCCGGCGTCGATCGTCAAGAGCACGGCATCAACTCCTCCACGGCATCCAGTAGGCGCGCGGCAAGCGTCGGCTTATCGGCGGTTCCCAGCTCGCGACGGCCATCCGCACCCCACAACAGCGTCAACGTATTTTCCCCGCTTCCGAAACCGCGCTCGCCGCGAACGTCGTTGACGGCGATCGCATCGAGGTGTTTGCGCTGTAATTTTTCGCGCGCGTTGGCTTCAAAGTTTTCGGTTTCGGCCGCGAAGCCGACCAGGAACGAGCTGCCTTTTTGCTTACCGAGTTCGGCCAACACATCGGGGTTTTGCACCACGTCGAGCGTTCGGACTTCGGCGCTCTTCTTCAACTTCTGCGGCTGTTCGGATTGCGGGCGCCAGTCGGCAACCGCCGCGGTTGCGATCACCAAGCCGGCGCCGGCCGCATGGGTCAAGGCGGCGTCCAACAGTTCTCGAGCCGTGGTGATACGCACGACCTCGACGCCGGCGGGCGGCTGCAACTGCGTCGGACCGAGCAACAACGTCACGTCGGCACCTCGTAACGCGGCTTCGTGCGCCAGCGCGATGCCGGTCGCGCCGCTGGAAGCGTTGCTCAAAAAGCGTATCGGATCGAAGGCTTCGCGGGTCGGCCCGGCGGTGATCGCCACGCGTTTGCCGGCCAGCGAACGCCGCCGCAATAACGTGCGTTCGATGACTTCGAGCAAACGTTCCTCGCTCGCAAGGCGTCCGACGCCCGACTCGCGTTCGGCTAAGAATCCGCTTTCCGGATCGACGACCTCGTAGCCACGCGCGCGCAAGGCCGCAAGGTTCCGTTGCGTTGCATCGTCCTCGTACATCGCGGCGTTCATCGCCGGCGCGATGATCATCGGAATCCGCGCCGCCAACAGCGCGGTCGTCAGCAGATCGTCGGCGATTCCGCTTGCGAGCTTGGCGATCACGTTGGCCGTCGCCGGAACCACGATCGCGACGCGCGCCGCGCGCACCAGACGGATATGCGGTATATCTTCGGGGGCATCCCACAGTGACGTAAACACCGGACGCGCCGTTAGCGACGAGAACGTCAACGGGCCGACGAAACGCTCGGCCTCGGCCGTCATGACGACGTCGACTTCGGCGCCTCGCTGCACGAGCGCGCTCGTTAAAGCGGCGGCCTTGTAGGCAGCGATGCCGCCGGTGACGCCGAGAAAGATCCGCGCTCCGTTGAATGCATCCGCGCTCATCTCGCGCCGCCAATCGGAACCGGCACGTTATCGATCAGACGCGTGCTCCCAAAGCGTGCCGCCCCGACGATCAGCGCATCGCGATCCAACCGTTCGATCGGCTCGAACGTCGATGCATCGACCGCGTCGAAATATTCCGGCGTGCCGGATGGCGACAACGCGGACTCGGCCGCGACGCGCGCGTAGGCTTTCGATGCCCCGTCCAACAGCTCGTCGCGCATGGCTTCGAGCGCGCGATGTAACGATGGCGCGGCGGCACGTTGCGCGGGATCCAAATACGCGTTGCGACTGGACATTGCCAATCCGTCGGCTTCGCGAACGGTTGGTACCACCACCACTCGTACCGGGATGGCGAGGTCGACGATCGTCCGTTGCAACACCACCGCCTGCTGTGCATCTTTTTGCCCGAGAAAGAGCACGTCGGGCGCGGTTATCTGCAGTAGCTTCGTAACGACGGTCGCAACCCCGCGAAAATGCCCCGGGCGTACGGCGCCTTCGAACGTCGTTCCGATCGGTCCGGGATCGACGGTCGTGCTAAAACCTTGCGGATACATCGACGGTCCGTCGGGCGCAAACAGCGCGTTCGCGCCGGCCGACGATAACGCGGCGCGGTCACGCTCGAGATCGCGCGGATACGCGGCAAAATCTTCTTGCGGTCCGAACTGCATCGGGTTGACGAAAATCGAAACACCGGCCGACGCGCAGCGTTCGCGCGCGGCGCGAACGAGCTGCAAGTGCCCTTCGTGCAAGGCGCCCATGGTTGGAATGAAACCAAACGGACGGGGAAGGGCGGCGAACATCGCGCGCGCCGCTTCGATCGTATCGGCAAATTGCATCGCAGTGCGGCGAGAACTATGCTCGCGTCACCCGCAGAACCGTGCGTCCCACCGTGAACGGAAGACCGAACGTCAAACATGCGTCCCCGAGCACCGGGCAGCCGTCGAGCTTCACACCGTTGCGACTATCTAAATCGGTAAGCACGATCGCCCCGTCGTCGACCCGGACGCGCGCGTGACGGCGCGAAACGTAGCGGTCTAACGGGATGCAGGCCGCCGCGACGGCATCGTCGCGTCCGATGGTGATCTCGCGTTCGAACGGCCAGGTCTTCCCATCGAGTGGGCCGCTCAGCACTTCGAGGACATACATCGGCGTTTTGCCTTCTCTACAACCCTATTTTTTCCGCCACGAACGCGGCTGCCGACAACGCTCCGAATCGAACGTGATCGACCGACGTACCTCCCTGCAGATAGACGTCGTACGGCGGGCGCAACGGTGCGTCGCAAGATAGTTCGATCGTTGCCCCCGCGATAAACGCGCCGCCAGACATAACGACCGGATCGCGATAGCCCGGCACCGCCCCCGGCTCGGGGCGAAAGCGCGCGTTCAGCGGCATCGCGGCTTGCAGGCCGGCGGCGAAACGCATCAACAAATCGGACGAACCCAATCGAATCGCCTGGACGATATCGGTGCGCCGCTCGCCGGGTTTGGGATCGACGGAATAGCCTAATTCTTCGAACAGCGCGGCCGCAAAATCCAAACCGCGCAGGCATTGTTCCACGATGGACGGCGCCAAAAATAAGCCGTGAACGAAAGCCCGCCCGAATCCAAAGGTCGGTCCCAATGCGTCGCCCAGCCCGGGTACGTAAATCCGCGCCGCCACGCATTCGACTACGGCCGCGCTTCCTGCTACGTAACCGCCGCCGGGTGCGATCGAGCCGCCGAGATTCTTGATCAGCGAACCCATCACCGCATCCGCACCAACGTGCGTCGGTTCGCGTTCCTCAACGAGCTCGCCGTAACAGTTATCGACCAGCACCAGCGTCGACGGCGAAACGCGTTTCACCGCCTCGACGGCGCGCGCACACTCGTCGACCGAGATGGAACGGCGCGGTGCGTACCCGCGCGAGCGCTGGACGAACGCAACCGCGTACGTTCGTTCCTCGAGCGCGTTTGCGATCGCGTCCGCATCGATCGTACCGTCCCCGCGCAAATCGATTTCGCGATAGTGGCGGCCGCGCGAAACCAGCGATCGTTCGTCGTCGCAAATCGAGTTCCGAAGCGTATCGTACGGACGCCCGGTAACCGCCAGTATGCCTTCGCCCGGCACCGCGCACGCTGCCAACGCCGCGACGATGGCGTGCGTACCGCTGACGATGGAAAGCCGCGCGAGCGCACGTTCCGTACCGAAAATGCGCGCCAACAGCGCCTCATACGTCGCGCGCGCCGCGTCGTCGTAACCGTAGCCGAACGTTCCGGTAAGATCGCTATCGGCGATACCCAAATCGAGGAACGCGTTCAAGACCTGGAGCGCGACGGTTCGCTGCGGTTCGTATCGCAGGTTTTGCGTTTTGGCGTCGGCGCGTTCGGCCGCCGCGCGTACGGCCGGCGGAACTCCAAGCCGTTCGCACATACGCGCTACGCTCATGCGGCCGGGGCCGCCTCGAGGTGCCGTTCGTACGCGCGCACGAACGGATAGTAAATCAGCGTTGCGATCGCAATGTTGATGGCTACCAAAACGAACGAACGAACGTCTTGCGTCGCGAGATACGTCGAAACGAACTC
>DASXXU010000046.1:0-8858 GCA_036502885.1 Candidatus Tumulicola sp. | reverse complement strand
ATCGCCGGTACGGGACGGCCCATCGATGTTGCGGCAGCGCTATCGGCACGCATTTTTGCCGAATACGGAACGCTCGCGCCCGCACCCGGCACCAACGATCCGCCGTTCGTAGCGTTTGCGATGGCGCAACTTTCGTCCGCGCCCGTGCAGTGGGACCTGAGCCAACCAGCACTCGGAATGCGGCAATGGGTCGTCACGCTCGATCTGTTAGCATCGTTGCGCGAGCTCGCGAGCAGCGCCATCGCCGGCCTGGTGCGCTACATCAACATTCCTCAAGTACCGGTCGGCGAATGCACGCTGCGACTCAACGCCGATTTACCGTTGGCGCGGGCCGGCGTGGCCGTTATCGGAGCCAATGTGGAGATCGCCGCGAACCCCCCGGCGCGTCCGAGCAGTATCGCATCGAGCGTTACGTTCGCCGAACCCGACGACGCGGGCACCGTGCAGTTTCGCATCGATCCGGCCGAGGCGCTGGCCTACACGACCTCCGGCTTTGCCGTGATAACCGCGGGAACACTGGTACGCCAGTACGCCGCAACGCCGCAAGCCCGCAGCGACCCGTGGGTGCAACTCTACGACGCGGATTTCCCGGTAACGTTTGCGACCGTAACCGCGGCGCCGCGGCTGCTCGCGCTCGCCAACGTGCGCGTCGCGGTGAGTTACCAACTAGAGAATCAGCCGGTTGCGCTCGAAAGCGATCTAAGCGCGCAACATCCGGCAACGTCGATCGCGATCCCGCGCATCGCGACGGCAGCAACGATGACGGTTTCGGCCATCCCGCAAGACGGCAGCGCGATGTTGACGTTGGCACCGGTGACGCCCGAGGCTATCGATCTCGATTTCGCGACATTCCCTGAATACGGGCCGCATACGATCTCGATTTCGGCCAAGAACGTCGCGGGCGGACCACCATTGTCCATCGATCTTCTCGCACAGGAGCAGGGCGACGTTGCGGGAGCCGTTCCGGATCAACGTTTTTTTACCATCGATCAACCCAACGCAAGTTGGGGATACGTAGCCTCGTCGCCATTTTGCGCGGGGTATCGCTACCGAGTTTCCGCAACCGCCGGGGCCGCGGCCGGCGTGTGGTCGGACGTTCAGTCACCGTTCGCACCGCTGGTGCTCGAAGCCGCAACCGTAGCGCTCTGACAACCGCATCAGGAGAAAAACAATGCTGACGCTCTATCCAGCCCACGTAATCTCTGCCGCCAGCGGCGAACTGACGGTCTACGAAGACGACACCAATCCAACCGTCTTTTACGCGATGCCGAGCGAACCGAGTTTTCGCACCGATCCGAAAACCGGCAAGTACGTTCTCAACTTCATCAAGTATCTGATGCCGGTCGACCGCCCCGACGGCAGCAAAGGCGGCGGCTTTCTGATCTTCGATTCGGTGTTCACGATCCCGCAAGATCAAATGAATGCCGCGCAACAAGCCCTCGATAAGCTCGTTCAGTCGAGAGGCATCAAAGATGCGCACGGCAACGACGCTACCGCGCAAATCTCGATGCCGAGCTTCACCAGCGGAACCGCATCGCTCACGCTGCTCGATAGCGGCGGCGCACTGGTCACCAAGATCGAAGACGCCGGCAAACCTTCGCTGCTCGGCGAGATGATTTGCTCGTTTACGGCCGAGCTCTCGCCCGAAGGCGCCGCGGTCGTCGAGGGAGCGATGCAGGGCAAAGGCGGCATCGTTCAGATCGCCTACGATCTAAAGTACACCGCCGCGCTGCCGCCGGTTACCGGCCACGTTTGGTTCGATTCGACCAAGTTCGCATCGTATAATCAAACGATCAACAAAAGCGGCGGCAGTTGGGACAGCAGCGATAACACCGAAAACGAAACGATGCGCGAAGCCTTCGTCAGCTCGCAATCCGGGGGCGTAACGTTCGACTTCACCAGCCTCCCGATGACCGATCCGACGATCTCGAAGTTGCACGACGATCTCGTAAACTGGGGCTGGCAACAGCTCAACACGGCGGTGCAGAACGTTCTCGGCGCGTCGAGCGCGAGTTCGGGCAGCACGCCGTCCAGCACGGACGGCTCGAGTAGCAGCTCTTCGAGCGGCGCGGGCGTGACGGGTAGCAGCACCGGCAGCGATCTCGGGCAAGATCGCGGCGACGATGGCATGGAGAACGTTTCCCGCGACGAGTCGAGCTTCTCGCAGTTCAGCTTCGACGAGTATTATAGCGAGCGCGATAGCATCTCGTACGAAACGATCCAGCAAGGAACGCTCCCCAACCCGCCAAACTTCGCGCAATACTCCGAGACGATCAACGCCAACGATCCGTTCTTCTCGCAGATCCACGCGACGATTCTGTGCAATGCGGATTTTGCGAAGTTCAGCATCTCCAGCGTCGATTGCAACTGTACCTACACCAAGAGCACCCCGCAAACGGTCGCCGGCCTTACCTTCAAAACCCCCGACGACGTGCTGAAGTTCGACTCCGACACGAGCGGAGGCGACATGCACTACCAGTACCAGTTTAACGTCAACTACGTCGACCAGAACCAGCCGTATAAGTCGCCGGCGTACACCACCGAGGACCAAGTCGTGACGCTCGACGTTGGAACGATGGGCGTGCTCTACGTCAACCTAACGGCCAGCAACATCGATTGGACGACCGTCAAGCAGGTCCAAGTAGCGGTAAACTACCCAGATACGGATTCCAACGGTGCCGCCATCAACCGCGAGTTCGCGTTCGACACCAACACGCGTACCGCGCCGCTGGTCGTCGTCTTGCTAAAGGCGGTCGATAAGCAGTATACCTACACGGTCACCTACATCCTCAACGACGGAACGCAGATCGCTGCCGCGCCCAAACAAGACAGCACGCAGCAACTGTTCATCAACAACATCTTCATCCCGCAGACCGTGACGTTTATTTCCGAAGGCGACTTCGTCAACGAGCTAAACAACATTTTCCTGCGGATGACGTACACCGATACGGCCAACAAATACACGCAGAGCACCGAGTACCAGTTCAGCGCGGCGAATCGCACGCACGACTGGACGTTCCCGGTGATCCCGGGCGCGCAAGGAACGGTCACGTATTCCGGCGTGATATCCTACAACAACCAGACGACGCAAAACATCGCCGAAACCCCGGCGACGGGAACGCTGATTACGTTCGGGCCGCCCGATCAAACGATCGTCACCGTTACGCCGGATCCGGCGCTGATCGATTTCACCCAGGTCAAGTTGATCCAGGTCCAGTTTCAGTATTCGGACCCGGCAAACAACATCAACTTGCAGCAAGAGATCGTGCTCAAAAACGGCAGCGCAACCCCGCCGTCCTGGACGTTTTACACAAAGGACCCAACCAAGGTCGCGTACACGTACACGGCAACCTATTACACGTCGGCCACGCCGTCCGCGGTCCTCAAGCAGGGGCCGACGACCAGCAGCGACACCGACCTCATCCTGAACCTGCCGGCTGCGCCCGCGGCTACAACGTAGAAGCGCGCAAGGCAACATGCTATATCTCAACCCGCCGTACTTCGTCATCAACGGGGTATCGGTATTTCCGGACGACACGGATCCGCAACAGTTCTACTACCTCCCGATGATGCCGCATCTGACCATGGTGACGGATGCGGCCACCGGCGTTGCCGCGCCGCAGCTGCAACTAATCGAATACGAGGGAAGCGCAGGGACCGGCGGCTTTATCGATTTCGACGTGAACATCGGCATCGATCCGGCCGCGCTTTCGGAGGTCGCCAATCAGATCGAGCGGCAGCTCAACCTCAATAGCACGCCGCGCCTATCGCCGGTGCTGTTCGTCGATGGTGCGGTGAAGCTGTTGATGCTGGGCGCCGAAACGGCCGACGCATCCTCTTCGGCCGGGACATCCTCCGCGACCGCGGGCGCTACGCCGCCGCTTACCGGGTCGGCAACCTCTACCACCGTGGCGGCGCCGGCCAGCGGCCCGCAGTTCGTTATCAAAATCGAAAACGCAGCCAAACCGGCGTTGTACGGCGACAATCAAGCATCGTTCTCGGTGCAGTTGGATCAATACGGCGCGACCATCATGGATCAAGCGCTGCAAGGCCAGTTGGCTCCGATCGCGGTGATCTACAGCTTGCAGTTCCTGGCGCTACGGCCGGCCTTCCACGTGCACCTTACGGCCGATTGGAACCGGGTTCAAACCTATCTCGATCAGGAATATAGCGGCGGCTTTCTCTTCTTCTCGAGCCAGATCGAAAACACGGTCGATAAACTGATCGAACAAAAGGTCATCAATATTCAAGTCGACAGCTTCGATACGGACGCCGCGATCGGTAGCACCGGCACGTCCGATCGGGATCGCGCCGTTTCGGAATGCTACGATCTCGTCAAGACCAATTTCTTCGAATCCAGTCTGGCGCCACCGACCCCCGGCTCGCCCGACGACTGGGCGAAGGTCAATCAAACGTTCGACAACGTGAGCGACATCGCATTAACCGGCGGTGCATCCGCGTTGGCGAGTTTTTCCTATAAATCGGTGAACCTTTCGAGGACCGATCAGAAGTCGTTGAACTTCGATCTCACCGAACGCAGCGCGGTGTTGCGAACGATTTATCCCCAGGCGCACTTATCCGGCCTATTAGCCGAATTGCAAACCAAGGGCATCGCGCTCTCGCAGTTCATCACCAAGGTCAGCCTCGACGACCCGTTTTTTCAGCGCCGCAAAGTTTCGGTGCTATCGTATGCCGATTTCCAAGACGACTCGATCGCCTCGATCGATGTCGACCTCACCTACAACGGGAACGTGCAATCCGTGTCGCTCACCGCATCGGGTACGCCGGCCAGCGTCGACTGGGGCAGCGTTCTCGCCGGCGGCCAGATGCAGCGGCCGGTTACGTATACGTACACGGTCAACTTCAAGGACGTCGACACGACGCAGCGCCCCGGCCGGCTAGTAAGCGGAACGCTGACGACGATCGGCGACGTTCTCGATGTGGAGCCGCGCGACGACGTCTACAGCGTCACCGTGGTTCCGATTCGCGCGTTCGGCTTTCCGTGGGATCGCTATCCGAGCGTCGAGGTGCGCTGCCGCTACATCGATGCGGCACACGGCATCAACCTCAACCCAAGCGCCGTGCTCACGAGTCAAAACCCCGAAGTCGACTGGCCAATGTTTTCGTGCGATCCGACGCTTCGCAGCTTTGAGTATCAGTTGACGTACAGCTTGGCGGCCGGCGGTACGAGCATCTCGGCCTGGACGAGCACCGATGCGGGCGCGGTCGATATCGTCGATCCGTTTCCGACCAAGCTCACGCTCACCGTGCTGGCGGCGTTGGATTGGACGGCCTTCATCGAGGCGCTGGTTTTCGTCGCGTATCCGAGTAAGGCGGCGCCGGTGTTTCAGCAGAGCTTTACGCTCAACGGCGCAAATCCGACGGCGCCACCGATCGAAGTCGACCGCCAAAACGCTGCCGACACGTTGATCTACTACGAAGCGCGCCTAGTGCGAACGAACGGGCAAGTCTGGACCATTCCCGGTTCGGTCACATCGGATCAGTACCTGATCTTGCAAGATGGGATGAAGGGCCATCAGATCGTTTCGATCGTCCTCGCGCCAGTGGATTTCACCGCCAACGGTATCTCCGGCGTTACCGTCAACCTTCGCTACATCGATCCGGCCAACTCGCTCAACGAAACCGAGACGGTGTCGTTTACCAGCGCCACCGACGCGCGCAGCTTCGCCTACGACTATTTCAACGATCAAATCTCGGCCGAGTACTCGGCCACCATCGCGCTCACCAACGGTCAAACGAAAACCATCGACTGGACGCAAATCTCCGGAAACGTCGTGACGATTCCGCTAAGCAACCTCAACTAACACAACGAGGAACCCCGATGCTGCTATTCTCGAGCGGTACGTTCACCGTAGACGGCATAACCGTTTTTCCGGACCATGCCGATCCCAATCAATATTGGTATCTTCCCGGGCCGGTCGGACTGGAAACCGAAGCCGACAGCACGGAGCCGCAGTTTCTGCTGATCATGTACGCACCCGACGTTGCCGGCACCGGCATTCAAGGTGCGGGGTTTCTCAACGTCACGTTGGCGCTTAAGGTTAGCGACGAAACGCAATCCAAGATCATCAACGAGATTCGCACGCAATTCCCAACCGCGACGTCCCCGCGGCTAGCGCCGGTTCCGTTCGACGAGGGCACGGTGCAGATCGTCGCACTCAACCTGCAAGGAAGCGGTGGGGCGACCGCCGCGCTCGGAACGCAAGCCGCGGTAACGGGCGTTTTAGGCGCCAGCAATCCGGAACTGTTCGGCAACAACGACGCGTTGTTCGCGCTCACCTTAAGCGAAGAGGGCGCGACGATTTTGGAGCAGGCATTCCAAGACGGCATGACCCCGGTGGGCGGCATCTACGATCTAAAATTCACCGGCGTGCTGCCGGCCCTCGATGTGAAGATCACGGCCGACATGAAGCGCGCTTACAATTCATTCAGCGTCAACTTCGGAGCGTCCGCGTACATCGCTTCGGCCGGCATCGATGCAACGTTCGAAACGCTCCGCCAAGACGGCGTGATCAACGTGCAGGTCGTCAGCTTGAGCAACGACGCGTCGACCCAACAGCAAGAACAGTGGGCGCTCAACCTGTTCAAAGATCAGATCATGAGCACGTGGTTTGCGCCGAGCTTGAGCCCGACAACCGAAGCCGCCGCCGACGCATCGTCGGTCGCGTTACCATCGACGACGCAAGCGCATCCGGCAACCTCTTCGTCCAGCGCGGCCCCGCATCCGACGATGGGCGGCCCAGTGGCGTCGAGCGCCGGCGCGATCCATGCGCCGACGCCGACCCCCACGCCGAGCCCAACGCCGGGCGCTGCGTCGTCGTCATCATCGAGCGCCGCGGGCGCGTCCGGTTCGTCGCACCCGGCAGCGCCTTCTTCGGCGAGTTCGTCGGCGGCCAAACCGGCAGCCCCCGCAGCCGCGGCAAATCCCATCGCCAACGCGGCCGGAACAGCGGCGGCTGCATCTTCGGCGGCTTCGCCGTTCGGCGTTTCGTTGAAGCTCAAGTACGTATCGCAGGACGAGCTCAAAACGGTCGAGATCGAATTCAACGAGATGAGCGCGGTGCAGCGGACGTACGCGCCACAAGGGTATTTCGGATTGTTGTTGGCCGGAATCGATCAAAGCAAACACTTCTTAAAAGTCGACGGAACCGACCCGTTCTTTAACCAATTCGCAGTCACGGTCAACCCGCCCAGAGATTTCACCGGCATCGGATTGTCTTCGGCGCACGTCGCGCTCGACTATGGGGCGACCACGGCCAACCCGAAGCACGGCGAGTACGTGTTCGATGCAATGCACCAAACGCAACAGGTATGGTCGGTATTCCAAGGTTTGATACAGCAAACGTCGTTTACATACACCGCCGACTACTCGTTCGACCCGGAGTCAGGTTGGCAAGGGGAACAGCTAGAATACACGCTGCCGGTCGTGACGACCGAGAACCGGCTGCTCACACTCGACCCGTACGACTTTCTTGGATTCCTCGCGCTCTCGATATCGCCCGGGCGCATCGATCCGATCGCGGTCGATCGTATCGAAGTCGCGGTACAATACACCGCGCCCAGCGGTTGGCAAGCGTCGCAGACGTTCATCGTGCGTTCGGGCGCGATGCAGCAAGTGTGGAAATTGCGTCTGGCCGACAAAGACGCCCGCACGTACTCGTTTACGAGCAACTGTTATCTGACCGATGGGACGCTCATCGCCGGGCAAAGCACGACCTCGACCGCGGGCGCAATCGTCGTGAGCGATCCGTTTTCCGGAGCGCTGCAGCTCACGTTCCAGCCGGCCTACGATCCGACCGCAATCAAACTCGCGATCGTTGAGTTCCAATATCAAGACACGCCGAACGGTTACAACGTGCAGAAAACGTTCGACGTATCGCCCAATCAGCCGTACTCGCTGCGCGTCCCGCTCATCGACCGAACGCAGACGTCGTATCAGTATCGCGTCACGTTGCTGAGCACGACGAACCAACAAACGCAGGGCGCATACATCACATCGACCGACCCGCTGGTGGTCGTCGGCGCCTAAAATATCGTCGATGAACGCCACCGCGGTTCGATCGATCCTGGCCGAACTGAACGCATCGACGTCAATCGTCGATGCGGCATCGACCTGCGTCGACGCTTTTGCAAAGAGCGCGTGGCCGGGCGTCGCATGGAGATGGAGCAATTTAACGACCGACGGCTGCCCGCTCGAGTTCTCGTTCTCCACGCGCGACGAGGACGTGCGTTTCGCGTGCGAGGTTGGACCGCCGGAAATGCCCACTGTCGAACGTATCGCGGCCGCGGTTGATCTCGCCGCTCGTTTAGGAGCGCCGGCCGTTCCCTCGGAACGATTGTCCGAATGGCAAGCGGCGCAATCGTTCGGGCACCTGCGGTGGGGCGCGTGGCTCGGCGTTCGCGCGGCCGGCGACCAAACGCGCGTTAAAATCTATGTCGAGACGCCTGCGGAAGCGCGAGACAGTTCGGTCGCCACGGCCAACCGCCCGATCCTCGACAGCGGCCGCTTAAAGATGATCGGCTACGATTGCAGCACGCGCGCGTGCGAGCTCTACTATCGGCAGCCGCAGATGAACGCCGCCGAGCTGCACGCGTTCACGCAGTTCGTCGACGCTGCGCCGCAGCGTCGGTCGATGCTCGAAGCGTTCGCGCGGCTTTGTGCCCTGCCCAAGCACATCGCGTTGCAGTGGGTCAATTTTGGATACAGCCTAGTCGACGCGGGCGGCTTTGCGCTGTTCGTGCGCGACCGATCGATCGGCTCGCGCGGGCGTATTCGCGCGTGCTTCCTCGAATCGCAGGCTGCGTTCGGAAACGCTTCTAGCGCCTACGCCGCAGCT
>DASXXU010000045.1:0-1956 GCA_036502885.1 Candidatus Tumulicola sp. | reverse complement strand
TCGTTCCGAACGCAGACGATGAGGAAGTTTCGCAGGTTTCCGCGAGCCGCCGAGTACGGTCCGCGCGCGCGCAGCAACTTTGCAAAGGCATCGGCGATGCAATCCTGCGCGTCCTCCGCGTTGCCCAGAACGGTGTAGGCGGCAGAGTAGAGCACCGTCGCGTAACGCCGATAGGCTTCGGCAAAAGCCCAGCCCTCGTGCGCAGCAAACGCCACGGCCAAGGCTTTATCTCCGTCCTGCGCCGGCATCGGTCGCAAGCTTCGACGGCATCTCTGGTATCCATCCGTTATACAGAACGCCCCGAGCCGCTCCGGCGGATGATTTTGCCCACCGTACTCATCCGGGCGCCCGGGCAAAATCGTAGTACGGGCATGAACGTTTTGTTATCCGCGATTCTGCTGACCCAAGCCGCTTTCGCTCCGCTCATCAACACCACGCAGTGGATCGGGCCGCGACCGGCAGCCGCTTCCTTCGCGGGGAAGGTCGTCGTGGTCGATGTTTTTACGTTCGATTGCATCAACTGCAAGCACGTCCAACCCGAGCTGCGCTCTTTGCGAGCGCACTACTCCCAGTCGGATCTACTGCTCGTCGGTATTCACACGCCCGAGTTGCCGGAAGAACGCGTGCGAACCAACGTCGTGCAAGCGCTCGCGACCCAAGGCATTACGTGGCCGGTTGCGATCGACAACGACCAGAAGCTGTGGAATGCGTACAACGTGCAATATTGGCCGACGCAACTGATCTTCGATCGTCACGGCCGGCTTCGCAAGACGGTTGTCGGGGAAGGCCAAGACTCGCTCGTCGCGTCGACGGTCGCCGCTTTGGTTGCCGAGCGATGATCGCGCTCGCGCTCGCGGCGACGCTGGCATCCGCGAGCGGAACGCACGCGTATCGCGTCGCGGTGTCAGGGCCTAGTGGATCCTCCGTAGTTATTGCGGCGAAGCCACCCCAGGGCTGGACAGCAGCGTTCTGCAGCGCCCGTGCGTGCGCCGTTGGGCATGTACCCGTTAAGATCGGCGCGGCTGGAACCTCGTACGTCGAACTGCATCTGTACCCCGCGGATCATCCGTCGCGGGGGGTGGCGCTCGTTACGGCGTCGGGCGACACGTTGCGTATCACGCTGTAAGCACGAGCCGCGCGCTCAGTTGTGAAGCGTTAGCGTCACGTCGCGCGTCGTCGTGCCACGCTGAACGGTCAACCGAACGACGCTTCCCGCCGGCCCGGTAACGAGTTCGTACCAATCAGCATTGGAGAAGTCGGCGGCGCTTTTGCCGTTTATTGCCGTGATTTTATCGCCGGCGGCGATTCCGGCCGCCGTTGCGGGTGAGTTCGGACGTACGGCCGTTACGTCAATGACGTCGGCTTGCGTCTTGGTGAACGCCATCCCCGAGCGATTCGGCGGCATCTCGATCGGATGCGCTACCGGTTCGAGGTAGAGCGTTTCGTTCGCGTAATCGAATGTTGGCGTAAAGTGCGAAAGCACGGTCAACCCGAGGTCGCCGGCCTCGGTCCACGACGAAAACGAGCCGGTTTTCATCTGCGTAAAATCCGTTTTGAGGCTGCCGATATCGTGGCCGCCGATCGCAAAACTCGAAAGCGTTTGAATAGTCCCGCTATTCGAGCCGCCGGTGCCTTCGCCGCGAATCGTCATGCCGGGCGCGTATTTCGTTAGCAGTCCGGTTCGCCGCAGATAGTCGCCGTAGAGGATCAGCAGGCCCGCGTTTCCAGTATCGACGCCGAACCAACCGTTGTTGCCGTCGGCGGCTGCATTGGCGAGCGGCATATCTTCTTGAAACCGGATCGGCACGTGACTGGCTACGCCGCGATATGCGAACTTGGCTAGAGGCGTAAGCGTGAGGTTGTCCTTTACGTAGTCGATCCGCGCCGCGTACCGTTCGAACCACTCGAGCCCGAGGATTCCGGCGAGCGGAACGCGCTGGCCGCGTTCGTAGAAAT
>DASXXU010000044.1:0-5995 GCA_036502885.1 Candidatus Tumulicola sp. | reverse complement strand
CGCGTTCATCGTTCGCGGGTTGTTGATGTTGTCGGTCGATACCAACGAAGTGTCGAGCGTTCCGGGCCGCCACGTCTTGAACAGCTGCGTGATGTAGTCGCGCTCGCTGCGGCGCCAGCCGAATATCCGGTCCACCCACATGTACTGTGCGCCCACCGTCGAGCTTAAATTGCTCCAATGCGGATTCTCTGGATCGGCCGGCGGATTCACCGGGCTCGGACCGACGTGACAAAAACCGCACGACATTCCAACCCGATACGGCCGGACCAAATCTTTATTTTCGTAGTACGACGGATCGGTGTAGTAGCGCTTGGCATCCCACGCTTTAGCGGCGCGTTCGTCAAAATCGGGATTCGGAAACAAGCGCAGCCCGACGACACCCGACGCGTAGCCGTAGTACGAACCCACGGGAACGGTCGTCCCGCGAGCCCCGGTTTTGATTCCCGGATACTTGGTTTCGTTTTCGAATGGGTCGGACGGACAGTCTGCCGACCGAACTCGCTGGTCAAGCCACAGACCGAATCGATTGGAATCCGCTTGCGCCGCTTTGGTAAAGCACGGTTCGTTTATCAGGCCGATCGTCTGCCAACGGTTGTCGCGCGTCGTAGTCAACGTTGGATACGACGAGACGATCTTTAGCAGATCCAGATTGCCGAAGCTGACGGCACTCAATCGATCCCAGAATCGGTCGTTTCCGCCGCTCCACACGATCCACGTGTTGCGGCCTTTGATCTCGCCGGGCGTCAGCGCGATGCCGCCGTCCATGGCGCGAAAATAATCTTCGTCGGCGGCAACGAACGACGACGGCTCGCGGCCCGCGGCTTTGGCTTCGTCCTGAACGGTTTGCGAATGGCCCGCGCACGCCGGCAGAATCGCCAGCGCTCCGAGCACCAGCGCCAGAAACGCCCGCTTCATTTAAACTCGAGGGTGAAATGAATGAGTCGCTGACTTCCCCAGTACACGACGCCCAGATACAGGTTCGGGCCGATCTGACGGATCTCGTCGCGTATCCAATGCGCCACCGACGACGTTTTCGAGTAATCGAGAACGATGCACGGTTTCTGATCGAACCAGCTCGGGCCGAGGTACACTTCGGCCAAAATCGCATCGATCCCAAACGGGGTGATGCGATTTACCAACGTTCCTCGCTCGGCGTTAAAAATTTTACCTTGCCAAGCGAACGTGGTGATGAAGCGAGCGATGTCGGCGCCGTACGTCGTGCCGGGTGCGATGATCGCCGTTCCGTTGGCTTCACCGTTGGGGATCGGACCGGGCGAACTCGACGTAAACAGATTGTCGAGTTGTGCCTGACTCATGGAGAGCAGGCGGTCCTCGGTAAGTGGGGCGTCCATCCTGGCGTCCTCCCGAAAACGGACCTATTGCTCGCCCGCTTTACGTTAACGCAAAGCGGTTCCTGCGCGGCTTAAATCGCGCGGATGTTCGCCATCATGCCGTGATCCTCGTGATCGAGGATATGGCAATGGAACATAAACTCGCCGCGGATCACGGGATCGCGAAAATCCATCAACAGCGTTACGGCTCCCGGTCCCTCGGCACCGCGCTCGTGCGGAACCACGACGCTATCGCGCCAGAACGGATGCTGTTGCACCGTCCCATCGATTCTTTCGACCAGAAAGTGCATTTGATGTATGTGGAAATCGTGCACTTCACGGCTGACGTTGAGGATATGCCATTCTTCCACCGTACCGACGTGGACGACGAACATCGGCGGCGCTCCCATTCGGTACGCTTTGCCGTTGATGAAGAACTCTCGGCCCCGCTCGCTAAGAACCACGGTTCGTACTGCGGCCGGCGGCGGCAACGGCGAGTCGTACGCGTTCGATGGAAAGGGCGTTCCAGCGTGAAGCGCTTGCACGGGAGCGTACGTTTTGGAGTGCTTGAGAGCCGTTAACGTCGCGAGAACGAGCGGCGGATCCGGATCGCCGTTTGGTCCGGTATCGAAGCACAAGGTTCTTAACTTCGTCTGTCCCGAGGACGGTCCGGTTACGACGAACTCCGCGCGCCCCGCCGGCGGCACCACGATCGTCTTCAGCTTCTGTGTGGGTGGATTGCCCGGATACGTGTCGAGCGCATATCCGTCGTAGGCAACGAGTTCGAACGTTCCGCCGTCGATGGCGAGATTTAGCGTGCGGTGTCCGGTCGCGTTGACGAGCCGGAGGAATTGGCGTTCGCCCGGTGCGATCGCGATTACCGGCGTTACCGCACCGTTGAGCGACGTCGTTAGTCCGTCCTTCGTGCCGCATGGGTGCGTATTGGAACCCGGTGCCTTTCTTGCCGGCACCTCACCACCGATGCCGGTGGCTCGTACGATGATGAGCCGTTGTTTCATCGACGCAAGGCCGCGGACGTGCCGTTCCAAACCGTCGACAACGATCGCGCCCGACATCCCGCTTTCACCGACTTGAAAGTTCGTAAATCCGTGGACGTGCGGGTGGTACCAATACAGACCCGGCTCCGCATTTTTTGGGACATGAACGACGTACTGCAGCGACTGTCCCGGCTGCGCCAACATGCCTAACACGTCGTCGCCGGGCTTTCTCGGCGAAACCGTTAGGCCGTGAAAATGCAGGTTCATGTCGTCGGCGTCGCCGGTCGGCGTCATCTCGATGTCGGGGCCGTTCGCATCACCGCGTTGCGCCATCGGAGGCGGCACGGTGGGTAGGTCGTCGGCAACATCGACGGCGATGGTGTCTCCCGGCGAAACCTCAATGGTCGGCGCTACGCCTTGCTCACCGTTGTAAACGAACTCCGGTTCGCCGTCGGCCGGGTTGATCTGCGCCGTGAGCGATACGCTCGCGATGCCCTTGCTGGAACGAACGATCGGGGGCTCGGGTAAATCTTGGGTCGCCGGAAGAAGCGTCGCCGTCGCGGCGCTAGATTGAATTGCTGGAAGCATTTGCGTGGCCGGCCGTCCGCAACCCGTAAATAGCGCGCAGAGGCAACCGAGGCTAACGCCGCGACGAAAATGGGAAATCACGTTCGGGTCGTTATGCCGGAAGTACGGAATCGGTTCCTTCCGCATGTTGAAGGCTCGCTGGGTCGCTGGCCGAATTGCCGCCATCTTCAGCGTGCTACTTACTTGAGGAGTTTTAATGCGCCATTTTCGGCATATCGTAGCTTGGTGCGGGCTCGCAGCTCTCGTCGCGGGATGTAGTTCCATCGGCGGCCCGTCGCAGGGCGGAGGCCTGACCGCGAGCTCGGCAAACGCGCCGCGCTTTCTGCGCTGGGGGCACACGCCGGCATTGCCACCGCCGCACACGCATACCGTGACCGCGAAGATGCGGGCGCGCGCACGTGCCGGCGGCTGGCAACAGATTTCCGCCAAATCACCGTTCACAAACAGACCAGGCACGCAGCTGCTGATGACCGACGGCACGATCATGGTTCACGACAACTGCACGCCGAATTGGTTCGCGTTAACCCCCGATTCGACCGGGAGCTACCTGCACGGCAAGTGGACCAAGCGCCAAGCGATGCCGTCGAACTACGGACCGCTATACTTTGCGTCGGCCGTACTGGCGGATGGAAAACTGATCGTCCAAGGCGGCGAGTACAACTTCTGCAATACCGCCGAAACCTCGCTGGGCGCGATCTACGACCCGGTTGCCAACTCGTGGACACCGGTTACCGGGCCGAGTGGTTGGAGCGAAATCGGCGACGCCGAATCCGTCGTACTGGACGACGGAACGTATATGCTCGGCAACTGTTGCTCGATGGTGCAAGCGTTGCTGAACGAGTCGAACATGACGTGGACCCAAGTCGGCAACGGCAAGCAAGATTCGAACAGTGAGGAAGGTTGGACGCTATTACGCAACGGTGACGCGCTGACCGTTAACGTGTTCGAGCCGCCGTACGCGCAAGTCTACGTTCCGGGCAAGAAAGAGTGGAAAGCGGCCGGACAAACGCCGCAAGATCTCGTCTCGGAGTTCGAAATCGGACCGCAGACGTTGATGCCGAACAACACAGTCTTCGTAGCGGGCGGAACCGGCGATACCGCGATCTATCATCCCGGAACCGGCAAATGGACGCAAGGTCCAACGTTCCCGACGTCGAGCGGAACGCAGCTCGAATCCGGCGATGCGCCGTCGACGCTTTTGGTGGACGGCACGGTGATCGTTCCCGCGAGCCCGGGCATCTACGTCGCCCCTAGCGTGTTCTTCTCGTTCGACGGAAAGAAACTCAAACAAATCGCCGGTCCGCCGAACGAGGTCAACGACGCGACGTATAACTTCCGCTTATTGCTGCTGCCAACGGGCCAAGTGCTCGCAACCGACGGCTCGAGCGATGTCGAGATCTATACGCCGACGGGCAAAACGGTCGCCGCACAACCGCCGGTGATCACCAGCGCGCCCACGACGATCGCCCCGGGACAAACGTATCAGATCACCGGCACGCGCTTTAACGGTGATTCGCAAACCAACAACTACGGTGACGACGTGCAAGAAGCGTCGAATTATCCCCTGGTGCGTATCACGACCTCGAAGGGCAACGTGGTCTACGCTCGCACGCACGACCACAGCTTCATGGGCGTCGGGTCGAACAAACCCGTCACGACAAGCTTCGACGTGCCCGCAAAAATCGACAGCGGCACCGCAAGTTTGGTCATCGTCACCAACGGCGTGACGTCCAAACCGGTAAGCGTTACCATCGGATCTTAACCCCAGCCCTTGGGGATGCTAAAAGCGGCTCGCCGATCGGGCCGCTTTTCTAATTTATTCTCGCCCGAATCTCGTTGGCAAACTCCTCAAGGGAACATTCGTTCACCAACGGCAGCAACAACTTTCCCGCGGAAAGGCGCAACACCACCCGCGCACCGCCATACATAAGCCGTCTAGAAAGCGCGGGAACTTGAAGTTTGTTTCGGTCTTCGATCTCGACCCAAAGCCGTTCTTGGTGCAAGCTCGCGCCCTCATGGCCTTGAGCAATCAGCGTTAGGTTGTCGGTTCCGACGTACGTGCCACCGATCGCGGACCACGGTATCTTCACCCCGTAGTAGACCAGCGCATCATCCCTTAACTCAATCGCGGGGTTTCGGAAAGATACTACCTGCAACGCAATGGGAATAAACACTAAGCACATGATCAGGCAGTAAATGCCAACGAACCACTCCACGATGGTCTTGCCTACAATACTGAGGAAGGCGAACCCAACGATCACCGCACCAAGGATCCCTCCTGGGAACAGCACGAGCCCTAGCCTGAGGCGGATCGGCAATTTTGCGGTCAAGATACGCGTCGTGCCCGAATCCGCCATCGCTAAAAAGCGCGCCGCGCGACGACGTGGCACAATCCAAGCGTCCAGGCGGTCGGACCGTGCTGCTCGGATGCCTGCCTCAGCTCTTCTGCTAAGAACGTCGATAGTTCCTCACGCGCGTCAACGGACAATCGCGCGGTGTTGTACATACCCATGAGAAGTTCGGAAACTCGTTCGTCGCTGCCGCCGAAGTCGAGAGCCACGATATCGATTGCGAGCGACGACCATTCTTCCGAGGCGAACAGTCCACGTAGGCCGCCCGCGAATTCCAGAGCCTGATCTCCAATTACCAAGGGCGCAAGCCCGTTCGCTCGCTCGATCTCGTTGAGCTTGCGGCCGAATCGTTTCACCGCGTCGCTCGCACCGGGCGCCGGCCCGACCACCGCTGCAAATACGCCGCCTGGGCGAACGACTCGAGCAATTTCGCGAACCGCGGCACGGGCATCGTCGAAGAGCATTAATGCCATGTGGCACGTCGCGGCGTCGAACGTTGCGGCCTCAAACGGCACGTCGTCGGACCCGGCCTTCGACCACCTGAACCTTCGAAACCCCAAAACGTCCGCGCGCGAGGGCCAGTTCTTCGGTCGACGCATCGATGCCGGCAAGATGCGCCGCTGGAAAACGCGCGGCGAGCCGTTCCAACAGGTAGCCATCGCCACACGCCACATCTAGCACCCTAGTTAACGGGGATACCGATGCCAGGTCGTCGACCAACAGATCG
>DASXXU010000043.1:0-39844 GCA_036502885.1 Candidatus Tumulicola sp. | reverse complement strand
CAAGCGACGCCGATGCCGAAGGCGTCGCAGCAACCGACTGCAAAACCGACGTCGCAACCGACAACCGGCACCGGCTGGTAACGGAAGCTTCGTAAAGAAAACAGCCCGTCATATTCGACGGGCTGTTTGCTATGGCGAGGTTTCGACTACGGATACGAGTGAACGCACGTTTGCGTCTTATCGCTGAACAGCGGCTGCGAAGTCCAGGCGCTCTTACCGAACGGATCGTTCTGGATGTCGTGCCACTGACACATGTCGGCGATCTCGCCTTGCACGCTGTTCCAGCCGCTATATGGATCCGGGTCGGTGACCGATTCGGCCAATTCGTGACCGGCGATAATCGTTACGCCTTCGACCTTTCCACCTTCGTCGGACGGCGGCTTGATGAAGTTTACGCCGCACGCCTTTCCACCGTCGGGAACGTATGGAAAGTTGACGTACGAAACGATGTCTTTGCCGGACGTTACCGAACTATGGTAGGCGCAGAACTGTTTATAGAATCCGGGCGTCGCGTGCCCGTGCGCCGTCGCGACGAAGTACGATCCGTTCGGGTCGTAACCGAAATGCGCGACGCCGCGCAGCGCCTCGGCTGCAACCTGGCCGTCGTCGGGACTCTTCGGAATTGGCGTTTCGTCGTCCCAGATGCCGCCGAATTGGTTTTTCGGGTTCGTGATGGAGATTTTCTTTTTGCCCGACGTTTCGTAATACTGGGTTACGATGTCGTTGTAAGCGCTTCCGCCGATGCTCTGCCCGTACGCTTGCAGCAGCTTCCCGACGCCGTCGGGATCGCCGGCCTTCTTGTAGCCCCACAAGATAACGTACATTTTCGGTGCGACCAGCACCGGGCCGCTGCCGTACGTCAAAAACGTATCCGGCACGACGTTAGGGGCGGCCACCCCACGCGGAAGCATGTAATGTGGAGCAGCCGGGATGGCCACTGGGCCCGAATGGGAGGCCGGCAGTGCGGTCGTTGCGGAGCCGTTACCGGCCCCGCACCCGCTCGCACCGATCACCGCCGCGCAACTCAGCGCGCCGGCGATTCGAGCAACGATGGACATCTCGGATCTCGCTCCTTACTTGATGGTGACCTGAACCGGCTTGGACGGGATGCCGTTGGTAACGACGACCAACGAACCGGAACCCGCCTGCATCTGCGACGGGATATCGATCTGGGTTGAAACCGTCAACGGTCCGGTCTGAACGCCCATCGAAGAAACGTCGTGCGTGCGCGCGTACGTTACGTGACCGCTAGCCGTCATCGTGATACGAACCAGTGGGTAGTTCGTCGCGTTCTGGAATTCGTCTCCGAAGGCCATGGCTTGCCCCATTCCGGTGAACTGCTTGCCCGAGATGGTATACGTTTGGCCTCGGCTCATACTTGCGGTGAACTTCGTGATTTTCGGCGCCCATGCGGCGGACGGCTTGCCTTTGCCGGTGAACAGCACGACCGAGTTACCAAAGATCGCGACCTGGCCACTCGGCAATAGAACCGGCGTTCCGCCATACGACCCTACGGTCGCGAAGCTCTTGCCGTTGAACTCGTACAAACCGCCGGAAAGGCCGAACACGAGTACGTCGCCGCTCGGGAGCAGCGCGGCGTACGAATCGCCCGCGTTGTCGTTGTCAGGAATATCCGGTCCAGCCGTCCACTTGGTGGTCTTGGTATTGAAAATCGCCGTGTGGCCGGCGCCGTAGTTGAGCGAATACGAACCGGTTGCGAATACCGTTCCGTCCGGACGAAGCAGCGCGGGGCCGATCTCGCCCGGCGGATAGTAGCAGTCCTTCGGTTTGGGGCCGTACGTGAGGCAACCCTGGACATCCGTCGGCGAATGAAGATCGACCGGCGTTTGGCCGGCGCTCGCCCACGTACCGGTTTTCGTGTTGTATTCTTCGGTGTTGGGCGCGCCTTTGACGTCGGCGGTTAGAATGTTACCGTTTGGCAACAGCGTCCAGCCCTCTTCCGAGTTGAAATCGTTCTTTCCGGTATGCGGCCGGATCGACCACTTGAGCGTTTTGGGATTCAACGCCGCAACGTCTTGCGTTAACTTTTGTCCGACGTACATGACCCCGTCGGCTCCGACGGTCGAAGGCGAATCGCCGATGTATCCCCAGTTCTTCGGATGACCGAGCGGCGTCCACGTGCTGGTGGTCGGGTCGTAGATGGCGCCGAGGTTGGTCAGCTGCAAATCGTATTGCCCCGGCACGTTATATTCGCCGCCGATGATCGCGAGGCGGCCATCGGGTAAAACGTCGGAAGCAAACGCGTCCGGACCGTAACCGCTTTGCAGCGAACCGACTTGCGTCCACGTTCCATCCGAGTAATCGCCGTATTCGTCCGGCGTATATTTGTACCACGTAGCGTTATTCGAATACGATTGCGTTAAGATCGAACCGTCGGTCATCACATACGCCATTTGCATGAAATCGGGCGGCTGCGTTTGAAGGCGCGCGAGCCCGGGGCGCATTGATAGGTTCGAATGTTTGCCCGCGGCCGAAATACCGGACACGGTTGGGATCGCGCCGCCGCCGCCCGAACAGCCGGCCAAGCCGACCGCAAGCAGCGCGCTAACGGCAAAACAACTCTTCCAAGAGCGAAGCACGCGTAAACCTCCAAGGATCGTCAGTAGCGAAGGGGTTTGTGGGCAAAGCGAATCGCTTAGCCGAGATACCGTAAATGCAGGACGTACCGAAGGTTTCCTCTATTGCCTAGCCGCCCGACCGAAACGAACGCCCAGGAGCGGCCTCTTCGGTTGGGGATCCGCGATTCGATGTACGTGTCTACTCCACTCGTATCGTCGCCATCATGCCGCGATCTTCGTGATCGAGAATATGGCAATGGAACATGAACGTTCCGCGCACGATCGGATTGCGGAAATCGACGAGGAGGGTGACTGTTCCCGGCTTCTTGTCGAGGTAATGTGGCACCACGACGGTATCCGCCCAGTAGGGATGGCTCACCGGAACGCCGTTGATCGCGGAGACCACGAAGTGCACTTGATGAACGTGAAAGTCGTGAACTTCTTGCGAGACGTTCGAAACGATCCACTTCTCGACCGTGCCGGATTTCGCGACGTACATCGGCGCGTCACCTAACTTGAAGCTCTTCCCGTTGATGAACATCAAATTCGGGCCTTCGCTAAGGGTGATGGTACGGGTCATAGCCGGCGGCGGTAACGGATCGGATTGGGGGGAAGCCGGCCCCGCCAAGAGACGAGCGGGCCGAGCTATTCCGCGTAACGCCTTACCGGTCGTCTGCAGCACACCCAACTCGATCTCGGGATCCGGATCTCCACCCGGTCCGGAGTAATAACATTGCGTGCGAAACTTTGCTGTGCCGCTCGAGGGCGCGCTAACGACGAATTCGGCGCGACCCGCCGGCGGAACGATGATGAACGGCAGCGTTTCGGTCGGCCCGGTGCCCGGATACGTTCCGAGCGCGACGCCGTCCGTCGCGACCAATTGCAATTGTTCGTTCTCCACCGCAAGCTTGAGCGTTTTATGCCCGCTCGCGTTGATCACTCGAAATAGCTGCGACTGCCCCGGCGAAAACGGAATGACCGGCCTAACCGCGCCGTTGAGCGAAACCGTATAACCCGGCTCGGCCACGCACGGTTTGTTGGTAATGACGACTTGTTGCCGCGCCATATCTTGCTGGTCGTCCATGTTGCGCGCGCCGCTATCGGTGAGGCCGGTCGCGCGCACGATGATCACGCGTGCTTTCATATTTGCTAAACCGCGAACGCGACGCTCGAGTCCACCCACGACGATCGCTCCCGACATACCGTCTTTGCCGACCTGGGCGTCGGTTTGTCCGAACACGTGCGGGTGATACCAATACAATCCCGGTTGTTGCGTTTTCGGAATCGGGACGACGTAATGTAGCGTTTGCCCGGGCATCGCGAGCATCGTTAAAACGTCATCGGCCGGACGCTTCGGCGAAACCGTCAATCCGTGAAAATGCAAGTTCATGTCGCCGGAAGATCCCGGGCCCGGCAAGCTGTTCATCAAATCGAGCACGATCGTATCGCCCGGATTGACGAAAATCGTGGGAGCGATCCCGGCTTGACCTTGCCAGAAGAACGCCGGCAGTTCGGTTGCAATGTTGATTTGGGCTTCCAACGATACGGTCGTAATGTGATTTTGCGGGTAAACGACGGGATACTCGGGCAGATCGGGCACGGAGCTGGGGCTTGGCTTGGCGGTATTAAACGCCGGCGACATCCCTTGTGGCAGCATGCCCGAAGTCGATGTGCCACCGTGCCCTGCGCATGCTCCGAGAACGGCGGCAAAGCCGGTTAGCGCGGCTAATAATACAACGCGGCGAATCATCGTGCTCCTTACGATTATCTGTGATCGTTACCGGGGATAAAGCATATGGTAACATCCGCTGCCGAGTCACACAATCCTAAGAGCGTCGCTCCCCAAGGCAGGCGTGCGAATGCTTCGCCTTTGCACGCTAGACCTTTGTGCTATGATGCTCGGGTTGTGGCCCGCGTTGGGCACGCATAGTCACCCCTATACGTTGCGTAGTTAGAGCCACGATTTCCGAAAACACTTATTCTTGGAGGAAGAATCTGTTGAACTTGCTTCGCATAGCAGCCGCCGGGTCGGCTGCCGCGCTTCTCGCAGCGTGCAGCGGCCAAGGCGCGGGGTTGCCCGCGCAGAGCGCGGCTACCGGCTCCAACATCTCGCAGAACGTTGCCGGTCGCGTCCAAACGCCGGCCGAGATGCACGGATGGGTACCGCGGTTCGCGGTGATGCAGCCGCGTAGCGTCGATTTCGCGTCGCTCGACGCGCAACGCAACGCCGGCAAAACGATCGGATACTACACCGGATCGGTCAAGTCGCCGCTCAACGGCAGCACGTATAACTACCAGATCGTCGGCGCGGATCCGACCAAGTCGACCACGACCACCAAACTGCAGTACGTTCCGATCGTCGTGCGCATCCATTTCAGCGACGGCACCGTTTTAGACCCGACCAAGCCGGGTTGTAACGATACCGTTTCGGTCCAAGATCGCTTCTTCAACGGACCGAACTTCGAAAAAACCGCGTTGAAGTCTAACGGCATCAACGTCGGCACGACGCAAATCAACGACGCGTTCCAACGCGCCGAGTTCTGGACGATCTTGAAGAGCAAGAACTACCATCTCATGTTGACGGCCGCCAAGAAGCCGATCATTGTCGATTACACCGCTCCCAGCGGTTCGACGACATCTGCCGGCGTCTGCACCGATCAGAAGGGCGTCAACCACGAAATCGGCGGGATCGAAATCAACGCGTACGATACCGAGATGCACGCGCTGGCTTCGAAGTACGCGAAGCCGACGCAAGTCCCGGTCGTGCTTTCGTACAACACCTTCGAAACCGAAGGCGGCTGTTGCGTCCTCGGATACCACAGTGCGTTCGGAACCCCGAAGGGCACGCAGACCTACGCCGTCGGCGCGTACAACGATGCCGGCATCTTCAACGAACCCATCGAAGACATCCATGCGTGGACGCACGAGATTGGCGAGTTGATCAACGATCCGTTCGTTAACAACGGAACGCCCGCGTGGGGTCACGTCGGCCAGGTCAGCGGATGCCAAGACAACTTCGAAGTCGGCGATCCGCTTACCGGAACGCCGTTCGGCGTTACCTACAAGGGCTTTAGCTACCACCCGCAAGAGCTAGCGTTCTTCTCGTGGTTCTATCGCACGAAGTCGACCGGCACCGGCGGCAAGTTCTCGTTCGAGGGAACGTTCACGAGCTCGCAAGGCGCCTGCACGTAAACTCAACCTTTCGTTCGAAACCAACGGCCTCGGGCAATCGCGCGGGGCCGTTTTGTTTTATCGCTGTCGCATCGTTCTTGGCGCTGTCTACATGGCTGTTGCGGGTTACCCTCGGCGCGCCTCGTAGATATTCAGATGTGCCGCAACCGCGGTGAGTATTTTCGGTGGGCTCGCAGCCGGCGCCCGGCGCAGCAAGTCGCCGATCACGTGGTCGTTTTCGATCCGCAGTCCGCGTTGCAAATCGCGAAACATCGAGGCCGAAAGCGTCGAGCCGGGCGTGGTAAGCAGCGCATGCGCTCTGGCGCCAGCCTCTTTTGAGAACGGAAAGCCCGACGCGGCCGCGATCGATGCGCATTCGTCGAGCAGCGCGAGCGTCGTTGCGACGCCGCCCGCGGCAACGATCTCGCCAACATTGCCGCGCATCATACACGTGATGCCGGCGTTGGTGGCCAGAAACACCCACTTATCCCACATATCGGCGAGTATCGTCGCGCTCACGCGTGTTTCAAAGCCGGCGCCGGCGATCGCGCTATCGACCCGGGCGAGACGCTCGCTGCGATCACCGTCGAGCTCGCCGAAGGTAATGTCGGCCATCGGTGCGAGTTGGATGACGCGTCCGTCGTCGCCGAGCGTGGCGGCGATGAAGCATTCGCCGCCAAGAACGGCGGCATCGCCGAAGCGCTCGCGCAAAACGTCGAGGTGGCGCATCCCGTTGAGCAGCGGAAGAATCGCAGTGCTCGGCCCGACGGAAGGCGCGATCGATTCCATTGCGTCTTCCAGATCGTAGGCCTTACATGCCAAGAGGATGAGTTCAAAGGGTTTACCGCCGGTGCCCGAGGGACGCGTCGGCGGGTCCGCGAGCGTCACCGTTCCGGAAGCTCCGCCGATCGTTAGACCATCTCGCGCCAAGGCTTCCGCCCGGGCCGGCCGCACGACGAACGTGACGTCGCGTCCCGCTTGTAGCAGTCGTCCACCGAAGAAGCCGCCGATCGCCCCGGCCCCGAGTACCCCAATTCGCATGTGCCTCAGAACGCAACCGCCTACTCAATCGTTGCGTTGTTGTGCGTATGCAGAACGTACGCGAACTTCAACGCCGGCCGGCACCGGCCGGACATCCCCAACCATTGGCCTTCTTCGACGGGGCCCTGTGGGTCGGCGCGTGGGATACCCAAAGTCTCTACGCGATCGATCTCAAAAATTGGGAGGTCGTTCGCGAAATCCCCGCGCCCGGACGGCCGTATGGAATCGCGCCCTTCGGTGGGTCGCTGCGCGTCGTCATCAGCCTCGAAGACGACAATCGCTACTTGTTCGAATGCACGCGCGATGGTTTCGACATGGAAAGCAAGCGCGCGTGTCCCGAACACACCGGTTCGCATCTCGCTACGGACGGAACGACGCTCTACTTGTGCCAGCTCGGAAGCCGTCGAATTCTCGACATGGGCGATGGCAGCAACGTGCGCCGCACGATCGAAGTGCCGACGCGATTTGCGGGCCTCGGAATTGCGGGCGGCGATTCGTACATTATCACCGCCGATGAAGAGTTCGAGAAGTTAGAAATCGCGCGCTTCGATATTACGAAGGATGCGCCGCAACCGGAGCCGCTCGCTTCGATCGAATCGGACGCGCGAGCGCTTGCTTATGACGGTTCCGCGTGGTGGACGAGCGTCCGCGAGCAAAACCAAATACTATCGTTCGCATTCTAAGCGAAAGCGCGTAGCGACGTAAAAATTGGGTAAGAATCGCTCGTCAGGGAACAAGAAACACGGAAAGCGAGACGCCCATGCGAACGGTCTTAGTACTCGGTCTGGCATTGGCCCTCAGCGCGCAAGGACAAGCGTACGCGCAACAGGATCCGTACGCAGCGATCACCAGCATGCGCATCGCGTTTTCGCAAGTGCGCGCGGCGACCGCGATAGAACGGTCGAGCAACGGTAACGTGGCGACGGTAACCTTCACGTCGCCGAATAAGTATCACATCACCACGGCGCGTTCCGAGATCGTGCTGAGCGGTGATATGGAGTACAGCAAGAGCACGGGCGGATCGTGGAAATCGAATAGCAACGGCCCCGAGCACCAAGCCATGGTGGAATCCGTTTGGCAACTTGCTGGGCCTACCGAAATCGACGTTCATAAGTTGTATACGGTTACGGCCCTCGGTTCGAAAACGGTAGGCGGACAATCGTTGCGCGGCTATCGATTGCACGATAACGCGATCGGTTACGACGAGACGATCTGGATCGGTTCCGACAACCTCCCGGTGGTCGCGCGGATCGCGCTCCCGAACGACACGCTCGACATTAAATATATCGACTACAACGACTCGTCACTGGTAGCCACTCCGTAAAGAGCCCACGCGTGGGCAGAAAGGTCGAAGCGCCGCCTCCCACACGGGCGGCGTTTCGATATTGCATGAGGAAGGGGCGGTCGTGGCCGCACCCGATGAAGACGTAGCCCGTCGCGCACGTTTGCCCGGACCGATACGCATCGCATGGATCGCCATCGGCATAGCGGGCGCGGTCGCGCACGCGGTCGGCGGTTCGACGCATCACTGGCCCGACACCGATCTGATCACCATGGGCTGGCTGGGCTTCGCCGCGCTGGGAGCCTTGTTACCCAGCATCGATTCCATCGATCTGCCGGGCGGCACGAGCGTAAAGTTTCAGGAGGCCGTCGCAGCCGGCGAGTCCGGCATCGCCGATCTGGAACACGCGCTTGGCGAGGCCACCGAGTTGATCGCCGACTGGCTTGGGACCGTTGCATGGCTCAACACCTATTTGCAACGCCGGGACGTCGATGACGATACAGCGCTGCGTTCGGTCTTTCGTTACTGCCTGGAACGCATGGAAGATGCCAAAGAATGGATGGGCGACGCGGACGAACCGATCCGTATTTCCCTGTGGTGGTCGGATCAGACCGACGGCGATCTCTTCTTTATGTTTAGCAACGATATTCGCGACGAACGCACTAAAAGTTTTCGGTTCTCGCCCAGCTCCGGGTTAATGGGGCAAGCGTTCGTGGAAAATCGTATCTACAATATCGAGGACGCGCCATCGTCGTCGTTTTACGTCTCGATCCGCGATGCCGACGTCGATTATCACGGGTTGCTGCTCGTGCCGGTACGAGCCTTGGATCAGCCCGTCGGAATGCTCTCGATCGACCGGCGCGAGAGCGCGACGTTCGGAGAAGATGCCGAGAGGATAGCGACCGGTTTAGCGGAGTTGTTAAGCTATGCGTTCGTGCATCCGCGCGTGCGGACGCTGATGCGTTCTATGCCAGACCGCGTAGACGCGCTCTTGCTTTCATGGCGCGCTCTACGAACGCCCCAGGAGCTTGGGACGACACCTTCTCGGTCTGCTGAAGATTTGGGGCCACCTGCGGGGTGAACTTGCGCGCGGCCTCGCGGGCGGTCAGCCTCTCGGTCGTGTCCTTCATCAAGAAATAGTATAACGCTCGAGCGAGAAAATCGCCAGCACCGGCTATTCAGTTGGGACTTGCAGCGCGGCTTCACGAGACCAAACGCGCAATTCACCGCAGGCACGTAGGAAATCTGCCGCGCTCGACGCGCTTCCGAGTCGAACGACGCCATCGTCATGCTCGCCTTTTCCGATAACGCCCTCGATTAGCGTAACCGCGCCCGGCGCGTACCCGATGAACTTGCAATGCGCGAACGCATCGGCGACGAAGTCGCGAGCTACGGATGCCGATGCCAGCTTTTTGGCGCCGGCAGCGGACGCTAGAAGCGCGACGGCATCATATAAGACGGAGGGAGCGCCGTCCAGCTTCTCAGCGGCGTCGATCCAGGCGCCGTTGGCGGCTTCCACGCCGCCGACGTGCGGCGCGATGATTTCGACCGTCACGCCCGCGCTCTCGGCGGCCTGTTGCAGCCGCTCGAGGCCGGCGGCTTCTACTCCATCGGTGACGAGCACGCCGAGCTTGCGTCCCCTGAAATTTTTTGGACCGTTGCCGACGATGCTTAGCGCAGGCGAGGGCGCAAGGTTCGTAATCGTCGGACGCGCGGCGGGCGCCGCCTTTGGCAGCTTGCGCAGTCGTAGTCCCCCGGCGACGGTGTGCGCGAGCTCCTCGTGCACGTTGAGCAACTGCGAGACCATGCGTTCGCGGATCTCGGGCGTGCGTACTTTTGAAAGCTCGAACGTAAAGGCGGCAGCGATGTGAGCTCGCTCTTGCGGCGTTTGGCTGACGTAGAACTGACGGGCTTGGCTATAGTGATCCGCGAACGTTTCGGAGCGCTGTCGAAGTTTCTCGCCGGACACGGTCGCCGGCACGCTATGGAAGCCAGCATCCGGGTCTTCACGCGGGCCGCCGGCGGCGCCGGCCCACGAGTTGGGCTCGTAGTTCGCGCGACCGGCGCGATTTTTTGTCGCCATGTGCCCGTCTTGTTGGAACGTGCTCATCGGACAGCGCGGAGCGTTCACCGGAATATTTGTAAAGTTCGGACTGCCCAGGCGCTTGAGCTGCGTATCGAGGTACGAAAAATTTCGACCTTGCAACAGCGGATCGTCCGAGAAGTCGATACCCGGAACGATGTTTTGCGTGCAAAACGCCACTTGCTCGGTCTCTTGGAAAAAGTTGTCGACGCAACGATCCAAGACGAGCCGGCCGACCGGTCGAACCGGAACGTCTTCTTCGGGAACGATCTTGGTGGGATCTAGAATGTCGAACGGGAAGCCCGCGACGAACTCGTCGTCGAGCACCTGAACGCCCAACTCCCATTCTGGAAAGTTACCGCTTTTGATCGCGTTCCAGAGGTCGCGCCGGTGAAAATCCGGGTCGGCGCCGTTGATTTTTAGCGCTTCGTTCCAAAGCACCGACTGCATGCCGAGCTTCGGTTTCCAATGAAATTTCACGAAGGTAGACACGCCTCGCGCGTTTACCATGCGGAACGTGTGAACCCCGAATCCTTCCATAAATCGAAACGAACGGGGAATCGCGCGGTCCGACATCGTCCAAAGCGACATGTGCGTCGCTTCGGGCGTTAGAGAGATAAAGTCCCAGAAATTATCGTGTGCGGTTTGCGCTTGCGGAACGTCGATATCCGGCTCGGGCTTCGCCGCATGGATGAGATCCGGAAACTTGATCGCGTCCTGTATGAAGAAGACCGGAATGTTGTTGCCGACGAGATCCCAGTTGCCTTGTTTGGTATAAAGCTTTACGGCGAAGCCGCGCACGTCGCGTGCCAGATCCGCCGATCCTTGGCTGCCCGCAACGGTCGAAAAACGTACGAACGCTTCGGTTTTTTCTTGCGGTCGTGCGAACAAATCCGCCTTCGTGAGATCGGTCAGCGGTTCGTAACATTCGAAAAAGCCGTGCGCGCCGAAGCCTCGCGCGTGGACCACGCGCTCCGGGATGCGCTCGTGGTCGAAGTGAAAGACCTTCTCCCGAAAGTGAAAGTCTTCCAAAAGCGCCGGACCGCGTGCGCCGGCACGCAACGTATTCTGATCGTCCGAAACGACGACGCCTTGTTGGTTCGTCAACTGCTCTACCTCGCCGCCTGCATGCTGATGAAGCTCTCCGGCATTACCACGTTCGGCGGAATGGTTGGCGGATCGTTTTGCGCGTGCCATGAATGAAGACTGCTCCTTCGAAGATCCAGGGGGAGTGAAAATCGTTTTCCCCTGGCGCGCAGGCGCGAAACGTGCGTCCGGCCAAGCGTGCGCTTGACGATGAAACGTTCGCAATTCGTTCTGACGGCGGGCGCTGCAAGCACGTTGCCGTTCGCTACGCCCAAGCCGGCGTCGGCCGCCGATGAATTTTTCGAACCGATCGGGCGCGCGCTGGTGCTCAGCGGGGGCGGCGCCAGGGGAGCGTACGAAGCCGGGATTATCGGCGCGCTCGCGGCAGCCAACGGCCTGAGCGACGGGCAGCCGCTTCCCGAATACGGCGGCGTATGCGGAACGTCGATCGGTGCGCTCAACGGCTGGTTCGTTGCAACCGGCCAGTATAGCAAACTCAAAGAACTCTGGTACGGCATCAGCGCGCAGAACTTGATTCGTTTGAAACCACGATACAGCGCGATACGCGATCCCGAAAGCGGGCTGTTGAATCGGATGGCGTCGGTCGTCGGTCTGTACGGACTCACCGACAATCAAAGCGGCGTATTGCAATCCCAGCCGGTTCTGGATTGGATAACGCGCAATATCGATCCGAAAACGCCGCTCGTCGTGCCGTTCGTTTTCGCCGTAACCAATCTGACGCAACAACGGCCGGAATACTTTTACATGCGCCCGGGCGGCTACGGACAAGAACTTCCGGAACTGCTTACGCGCGCGCTGCAACTTTCGCTCGGTCCGCATACCGTCGTGCGCGAAGCGACCCCGGATTTGGTGCATCGCGCCATCTTTGCGTCTGCAGCGCTTCCGGTGGTTTTCGATCCGGTAGCGTTGCCGGCCGGGGACGGAACCAACAACGCGTATTGTGACGGTGGCGTCGCGAGCAACTCGCCCGTCGGCGTCGCGCATTCCATCGCGAGCGCTGCAGACGTCATCTTGCTCGACCCGCCGTTCGAGCCGGAACCGCATTACACCGACGCGCTCGAGGTCGCTTACGCGGTGTTTGGAACGATGCAGCGAAAAATTCTCGAAGTGGAAATGCGCACAGCATACTTCCAATCCTTGGGTAAGCGAGCGCTCGAGCGCATTCCTCGAACGACGATTTCGAGCGTCACCGGCGGCGACGAACTGCTCGACCGGTTTATGCGCGGCGTTCCGGCGACGGTTCTGCGTTATATTCGCCCGAAGTCGGTTCTCGAGGTGAGCGTGATCGGATTCGGCGACGAGGTCGGAATCGGAAAGGCGTATCGAACCGGATGGGAGGATGCACGCCGGGGGTTTCTACCTTACGACTGGCAAACGTTCGCACTCTAATGCGAATACGTACGGCGCTCGTTGGCGTTTTATCGCTCTTTGCTTCGGGATGCGGCGGTCATTCTAATTCCGCACTTCCGCCGGGGCTAGATTCGGCAGCTATCACACATCGGGGTATCGTTTCGCCGATCCAGCACGTCGTTATTATATTTCAAGAGAACCGCACGCCCGATAACTTATTTCAAGGCGTTCCCGGCGCGGATATCGCGCAATACGGCATCGATTCGCGCGGTCAAAAGATTGCGTTGGTGCCGCATTCGCTTGCCACGAAGTGGGATCTCGGGCATAACCGGGTATCGTTCGTCGCCGATTACAACGGCGGAAAGATGGACGGATGGGATAGCCGCCTGCCATGGGTCGACCATCAATATCCGTACACATACGTCCCGGCCCGTGAATCGCAACCGTATCTGGATATGGCGAAGCAATACGTCTTCGGCGATCGAATGTTCGAAACGCAAGAGTCCGGAAGTTTTCCGGCACATCAATATCTCGTTAGCGGTTCGGCATCGGCTTTGCCCAACACGTCCGACGCCGTCGCCAGCAACGGGATCAACAGCAAATCCGGAAAAGGCGGTCAGGTCGGATGCGACGCGACGCCGCACTCCTACGTCGAAACGATCGATTTGCATACCGGGGCATATGGACCGGATGAATACCCGTGCTTCGAACGCGTTTCGCTTCCCGATCTGCTCGACGCCAAAAGTTTGACGTGGAGATATTACCAGCACAATCTGGGCCCCGGAAACTGGCACGCCTTCGACGCGATCAAAGAGATCCGTTATGGCAACGATTACCAAAACGTGATCACGCCGTCGCAAACGATTCTATCCGATATCGCTTCGGGCGACTTAGCGAACGTTTCGTGGGTCATTCCGCCGGGCGATCCGTACTCCGACCATCCGGGCAATAGCAGCGTTAAGGGGCCGTCGTGGGTCGCGGCCGTCGTCAACGCAATCGGCAACAGCCAATACTGGAATTCGACCGCGATCTTCATCACGTGGGATGACTGGGGCGGCTGGTACGATCACGTTAAGCCGCCGTTTTACAATCACTACGAGCTAGGATTCCGCGTGCCGCTGGTCGTCGTTTCGCCGTACGCGAAAAAAGGCTACGTTTCGCACGAGACCCACGAGTTCGCGAGCATGCTCAAGTTCGTAGAGAAGACGTTCGATCTGGGGTCGATGGGAACGACCGACGTGCGCGCCGACGATATCTACGACGCGTTCGACTTCAAACAACAGCCGCGCGCGTTCACGACCATCAAAGCTCCGCCGTTCGTGCCGAGCACCGATACGGTGACGGGCGCGCCGGACGAAGAAGACCCGGATAAATAACGCGGGTTTGATTACAACGTAACGGTTATGTGATTGCCGCAATTCGGGACGTGCTCTACGCCGACGTCCGCGGCCAACTGCCGCACGATGTACAGTCCGCGTCCCAGTTCGCTTAGCATATCGTTCGGGAGCTTGCCGGCGGCATCGAATCCTTTCCCGGAATCGATCACGTGCAATTTCCAACGGTCGTCTTGAGCGTACAGCTGGATTTCTACCGGACCGGGTGCATGCCGCACGACGTTTCCCAGCAGCTCGCCGAAAACCAGCTCCGCGCGCGCGGCGTCGGCGCGTTCGAACCCGCGGCGACGCAGGAATGCTGCGAACGATCCACGCGCGTCGGCGGCGGCTCGCGCGTCGTCGGCCAAGAACGACCATAGCGGCGCGTGACGGATGCGGACGCTTAAAATCGCTACGTCGTCATACGGTCGTTCGGGCAAACACGTGCGCGCGATCAGCTTAGCCGGCGAGGTCGTGGCCACGATCGCCCCGCTCGACATCGCGCTGGTCAGCGCGAGTTCGCCCGCCTGCCAATCCCTGTTCCACTCGACCAACCCGTCGGTATACAACACCAACAGATCGGAGTCGCGCAGGTCGACCGTATGGCTGGGCGCGTTGGGCCGCAGATAACGCAATCCGAGCGGCAATCCGGATTGCTCCAACTCGAGCAATTTGTCGTCGCGGCGAATGATCGGCGGCAAATGCCCGGCGTTTGCAAAGCGCATGGCGGTACGTTGTGGGTTGACGATTGCGACGAAGGCGGTAACGATTGCCTCCGGATAGCGTTTACGCAAAAACCATTCGGCCGAGTCCAATATCCTCGCGGGGTCTGTCTCGTGCAACGGCACCATGCCCATCGCATGCCGCACTTTGCTCATGATAACCGCTGCCTGGATCCCGCGTCCGGTGACGTCGCCGACGCTGACCACAACCGATCCGTCGTCGAGTTCGATCGCATCGTACCAATCGCCGCCGACCTCCGCCTGTTGCGCTGCCGGAAGGTAGACGTGGTCGAAATGCAGGCCTTCCGGTTGCGGAATGATCGTTGGAAGCGAAGCCTTTTGCAACGTGGAGGCGATGTTGCGCTCGCGCTCGAGGGTTTCGGCCCGCTCGACCGCCACCGAAGCTCGCGCGGCGACGTCCTCGATCGTCGGTATGTCGTTCAATGGTTCGGCGTCGTCGCCCGAATAGATTACCGTTAGCGCTCCATAGACGACGTTGGCGGAATGCAACGGAACGATGATCGTTACATGCGCGTCCAAAGCCTCGATCTGCCGGGCCAGATACGGCCACGTGCGGGCCTTCATACGTTCGGGTGAGTCGGCCCCGTGCACCACGGACCCGTGCTCGCGCAAGCGTTGCGCGAGACGACGCTCGTACTCCGGGCGTAACGGACGTTGCCCTTCCAGCGCGGCGATGGCGGCATGCGCCCGTGGGTCGCGGGCGGCCGCCGCTTCGACGCGAACGCCATCACCTTCCAGTTTAAGGACAGCGCACGCATCCGCGAACTCGGTGGCGATCGCGGACGCGACGGCCTTCATCGCGCCCCACGCATTGGATGACTCGAGCAGCATCTCGTTCATCCGGCTCACGAAACGCAGGCGCTTCGACGTCATGCGTTCACCGGCCAAAATGCGGACGGTTTCAAGCGCCGCAGCCGCTCGGGCGGCTACAACGGTGAGCACGTCGAGATCTCCGCGCCGGAATTCGCGGCCGGATTCGGCCGAGGCGACGGTGATCGCGCCAAGGGCCTCGCCCGATGCCGTGGCGATCGGTACGATCATCACGGAGTGCAGTTGCAACCGCCGTAATAGTTCGAAATGATCGGCGCTGCCGGCCGCACTCGCAACGTGCTCGAATGTCAGACGCTCCAGCATCAGGGGCGCGTTGCTAGCCATCACCCGCGAGATCGTGTCGCCGGGATGGAGCGGGTGACGAAGGCTAAATCCCTCGACGTATCGCAGGAGGTCATCGTTACGATGCGCCATGGCGATCGTCTTTACCCCAGCCCCGGATGCAAGCGACACGAAGCACCAGTCCGCGAACTGGTCGATGGTCGCGTCGGCCAACGCGCGGCAAATCGTCGTCTCGTCCAGCGAGGAAAGAAAGATGTTTCCGGTTTCGACGATAAATGTGAGGCTATCGCGCAGACGGCGTTGCTCGTCGACATCGGTCGCCGTGCCGACCCAACGGACCACGCTGCCCTCGGCGTTACGCAGCGGTTCGGCACGCGTTAAGAACCAACGATAGTTTCCATCGACGCCGCGCAAACGATGTTCGATTTCAAACGGAATGCAATCGGCGATCGACGCTTTCCAGCGAAGCCAAGTTTCATCGCTTTCGTCGGGGTGCACGATGCCGGCGAGCGGACCGCGATCGCGCGAGGCCGCCAGCGTTACGCCGGTATAATCGCTCCAGCGGCGGTTGAAGTAGTCGACCGTTCCATCCGAACCCGAGGTCCAGACCAGCTGCGGCATAGCATCGGCGATTGCCGCGAAGGCATCACCCGATTCGAGCGCCTGCTGGAGTTGCTGAAAAATCGACACGTAGTTCCTGGGTCCTACTCGCAGAGGGAAAAAACACCCCCTTGGTTTGCTTACAGGGCGGACGAGCGCCGCTCCGGCACGTGCGTCGTCGTCGCGGCGTTCCTATGGCTCGTCCTCGCATGGGTTGCGTGCGGGCGGCCAGCCGCTGCGTGGACGTATGATGAAAGTTCCACGGGCTGCGCGGTTTCGTACGACGGTGCGATTTGGTATCGCGTCCCGGCCGGGACGTTTTCGCCGATCGATGTGCGTTTTACGCAATGCGGGTCGTTCGCGCTCGCGCGTTCGTATGATGTCGCGCCGCCGGCGTGGGCGGTTCCCAGTGGGCCGACGCGCGCGTATTTCGTCGCAACGTCGTTACAGCAGCGATATTCCATTTCGGGGATGCTGGCGATGGAGCGCATCGCGTCGCGGTATTCCATTCCTATGACGTGGATGCTCGGCGACTTGTGGTGGCTGGGGTTGGACGAGTACTACAATCGATTCCATTCGCGCAACGGTGACGATGTCGAAGCGGAATATTTTGCCAGCCTGCACCAACGAATGCGCGTTTCGATGCCGTGGTATCTGCCTTCGGTAAGCGTGGCTGGGGCCGGTGAGGAACGCGACCTGGGCCGCGCTGCGGCATTCGGGGAGCGCGCGTTTTGGGGCATCACCTGGAACAGCGATGGCACCGACGGAACGTACGACCGCGGCGCGCCGTGGGGAGCCTATTGCGCCGACCCGCGATCTTACAAACGGCCCGATACGGCGAACTCTTGTCGCGAGGTGGCGTTCGAATGGACCGCGCGCGATCTGACCCGCGCCTATTTGAGCGGACGTGAGGATTGGTTTTCGACCGACCCCGACGATTTGCAACGCGCCGGGCTCGGCGTCGACGAAGCGCGACGGTACGTGCACGAATTGATCGATGCGTACGCGGCGGCGGGGCAGAGCCAACCGCTCGTGATCGTCTCACAGCAAGAAAGCGGTGAGGCTACCAACGCGGGCGACGAAGCGATCTTGGATGCGCTATACGGACGAGCTGCAGCGGTCGGAATGCGCGCCGTAACGCTGCGCGTAGCGGCGATCGAAGCCCGGCGTTTTGCGGGACGGGCGCGTGCGGTTGCGTTTCCTTCGCTTGCGTTCGGGCCGCAAACGCCCTCGACCGTGTTGGGCGGCGATTCGCTGTATCCGGCTACGATCGACTATCACGACCGTTCGATCGGCGCGACGTTCCTGGCCGGCCACACGTTGCCGTCGCGCTTGTTCGACTATTCATCGCAATCGCGCTCGGCATTCGATCGCTCCCTGAGAGCGATACCGACTGCGGCGTCACCTCGCTTGCTTGCGGCGACGATCGAAGGGGGCGCCATCGTGCTTACGCTCGATTCGCCGCAAAAGCTTCGGTACGCGCTGGCTTTTTGGAGCGACCCTTCGCGCTTGCGCGTTTATGGGCGAAGATCGATTGCGGCCGGACGGGCGGGCATCGTGATCCCGTTGATCTTACGGCGCGGAACGCAGACCGTGATCGTGCGCTGTGGCGGATGCTCGACGAGCGTACTACCGTACGCTACGTAACGCATGGTGCGCGTATCTGCAGGAGAATGGCGTAGAACCTTACGATATGCCGGTATGAAGTACCAATGGATGGGTCGCGCTTATGCCGCGGCGCTCGCCTGTTCGTTTACGGTTCTCTCGGGCTGCGGCGGAAGCAATGGCGGTGGACCAACCACCGGGCCACTGCCGAATTTGCCACCGGCTAAAGCCGGCAAATATTTTACGCACATCGTTATCCTCGTTCAGGAAAACCGTACCTACGACAATTTGTTCGCGACGTTTCCCGGCGGCGACGGCACGACGTTTGGTAAGGCGCACGATGGTTCGACGATTCCGCTGGCGCAGGCAAATCTCGAAAACCACATCGCGCCGAACAACGGCTACACGTATTGGATCCGCGACTGGAACCACGGACAGATGAACGGTTTCGATCAGGTCGATATCGGGCCGGTATCGGGACGCTACGTTTATCAATACGTCGACCCCGCACAGATCGTGCCGTACTGGACGCTTGCGAAACAATACGTGTTATCCGACCACATGTTCCAGACGCAAGGCACCGGCAGCTTCACCGCGCATCAAGATTTGATCGCCGGTGGCGCGATGCTCAACGACACGCAGTCCTTTATCGATTTCCCGAGCAGCGATGCGGTATGGGGTTGCGACGCGACCCCCGGTTCGAAAACGACGTTGATCACGGCGAACAACGATTACCTCTACCTTCAGGGGCCGTTTCCGTGTTTGACACATGAAACGTTACGCGACACGCTCGATCCGGCCGGCGTTTCCTGGCGCTATTACGCGCCGGAAGTCGGTAAGAGTTTCGGCGGCGATCTATGGAACGCGTTCGACGCCGTAAAAGCCGTGCGATACGGCTCGGAATGGAACACCAACGTCACGTGGCCCGAGACCAACTTCTTCAAAGACGTTTCGGCTGGAAACCTTCCCGCGGTATCGTGGGTGATTCCCGAATTTCAAAATTCGGATCACCCCGGCGCTGCTTCCGACACCGGCCCTTCGTGGGTAGCGCAGGTCGTCAACGCCGTCGGAAATAGTCCCGATTGGAAAACGACGGCGATCGTCGTTACGTGGGACGACTGGGGCGGATGGTACGATCACGTTCCGCCGCCGGGCCACCAATCGTACGGCGGTCTCGGCTTCCGTTTACCAATGCTCGTTATCTCGCCGTTCGCCCGTAAGGGATACGTGACGCACAAGCAATATGAGTTCGGAACGATCGTCAAGTTTGTCGAGGATAACTGGGGCTTACCGCGCCTTGGCAACACCGACGTCCGCGCGGCCAGCATGATCGACGATGTGTTCGACTTCAATCAGCCGGCGCGACCGTTTCAAACGATCAAAGCGCAGTATTCCAAAGAGTTCTTTCTTCACCAAAAACCCGGGACGCGAACGATCGAAGACGACGACTAGCCGGTTCGCGGCTACAGGTCGTGTATGCCGGCTCCGGGTTCGCCCGGAACCGGCTGGTCCTCGGTAACCTCTTCGAGCGGAAGCCCGGCTTTTTTCCAAGCCTCGATTCCACCCATTAACGCAGCGGCGCCGGCATATCCGGCGTTTCGCAACCTTTCGACCACGCGCCGTACCGATTCATCATCGTCGCCGTAGACGGCGACCGGCCGGTCGTGCGGGAGTGGTAACGTCAGCGGATCGGCGTCGAGAAGTGCCTTCGCATCGTATTGGAGCGCGCCGCGGATTTGCTGGCGTCCGGGCGAACGCCGGACGTCGAGAACGGGCGTCGTTTGGTCGATCGATTGGGGCGTTAACGCGCCATCGTTGCGGTCGTTCATGGCGCATGATTACCCCAAACGACGGGTTCCATCCTAGAACGTCAAGGTGGAGCTGTCGTTACCGGCACTACAATCTTGCGCGCTTCCGGCCGGGGACTTCATCCGCAAACGAAATAGCAACTTGGTCGTGCCCGAACCGGCGTCGCTCGAGCGCTGCGCCGAATACGAAAACGCGTACGATTGGTGCGGATGTAGCGGCGGGATGCCGATCGAGTTCGCTTTTTCGCCGGCTTGAAACACGTCGACGAACTGTAACACGTTCGAGGCTTGCGGCGCGTTGCCGGCGTTGACGACCGAACCGTTGAAACGATAGGTCGACAAGCCGCCGCTGGTGCTAACGTGTCCGAGCGAAACGGATGCTATCGAAGGATCCGGGCCCGAACAGGCGGCCCGTGCGGGCGCTGGGACGACCGCCAAAGCCGCCAGCAGTACGAGTACGATTCGCATGACTACTCTTCACCATCCTCATAGTCGAGTGGTTCGGAACGAATGATGGTTCGCTCGGGCGAGCGCACCAACCACTTCTTGCTGTCGGGATAATATGCCGATTCGCCGATCGGATTGTCGGCGATCACGTATACGATCAGGTCTTCGTTGCCGTCGTTAAACAGTTGATGTGGTTCGCCAGGCCGAAAGATGAAAGCGTCGCCGGCTTCGATCGGCGTCGTTCCCCCGGCGTGACGAGCTTTTCCCTTGCCGGCGACGACGTGGTAAAACTCCCACTGGGCGCTGTGGGAGTGATACGGGTACGGAACGTCGCCCGGTTCCAAACGCATAATCTCTACGTCGAAAGGATGGCGTTCGTTTAAATCCGTCGACAGGGGCTTGCGCCCGAGCGCCTCGGAAACTTGCTTTCCGTAGCCCTTGAACTTCTTTTTTGGGGAGTCCCAATACATTTCTTCGAGGGAGTTGGTATTGACTTTATGCATGCTTTCGGGGCTTGGCAGTCGCCCCGCCCGCACCCTCCGCGCTTGAGTTTCGCGCCGCTTCGCGTAGTATTGTAAACGTGCCGGCCTTTCTCTTTACCGACATCGAAGGCAGCACGGCGCGCTGGGAGCGCGATCCGGCGGCCATGGAAGCGGCGTTGCGTAAGCACGACGCTCTCGTCCGGGCTGCCATAGAATCGCACGGCGGAATCGTTTTCAAAACGATTGGCGATGCGTTTTGCGCGGCGTTCGATTCGGTCGAGCGTGCGGTGACGGCCGCGGTCGACGCGCAGCGTGCCCTGGGCGCCGAACGTTGGAGTGAGGTCGGAGGGCTAGCCGTTCGGATGGCGGTTCATTCGGGCGAAGCGGAACGTCGCGACGGCGACTATTTCGGGCCGCCGCTGAATCGCGTCTCGAGGATGCTGGCGCTCGGGCACGGCGGCCAAATATTGCTATCGGGGACCGCCCTGGACGCCGCCCACGGCGTCGAATCCGGCCTGACGTTCCACAACCTCGGCACGATGTCGTTGCGAGGCGCCGCGCTCCCCGAACGGGTCTACCAAATCCGAGCCCCCGGGCTGGACGAAGATTTCCCGCCTCTGCGCGAACTCGCCGCCCCGCCAAGCAACTTTCCGTTGCAGCCGACCCACCTCATCGGGCGCTTTCGCGACCGCTCAGCGGTTAGCGCTGCCGTCGGCGCAGGCCGGTTGGTCACGGTCGATGGGCCAGGGGGCATCGGCAAGACGCGGGTGGCGCTGGCGGCGGCTTCGGATGTCCGCGCGGACTATCCCGACGGAGCCTGGTTCGTCGATTTCGCACCGTTGAGCGACCCGGGGTTGGTCGACAGCGCGGTGCTGACGACGATTGGCGGTCGATCGAGGTCTGCGTCGAGCGGCAAAGCCCTGATCGACTTCTTGCGCAACCGGCGTACGCTGCTGGTGTTCGATAACTGCGAGCACGTCGTCACCGCGGCAGCGCGGACCGCCGCGGGGCTGCTGGCGGCCTGTCCCAACGTTGCGACGCTGGCCACGAGCCGTTCGCCGCTACGCGTCCAAGGCGAACGCGAATACCGGCTGGGTTCGCTCGACGATGCCGCCGCCGCGGAGTTGTTTGCGGAGCGTGCCCGCGCGGTGCGCCCCGAGTTCGTGCTGGACGAACGAACGCTGCCCGCCGTAATCGATCTGTGTCGCCGTCTGGACAGCGTTCCGCTAGCGATCGAACTCGCCGCAGCGCGTATGCGCGTGATGTCTTTGGACGAGCTGTCGCATCGACTGACCTTGCGCGCCCTGACTTCCGGGGCTCGCGATCGCGATCCGCGCCAGCGAACGATGCACGCGTTGATCGAGTGGAGTTACGATTTGCTCGAGGCCGACGAACGCCGGACGTTTCGCGCAGTTTCGGTGTTTGCGGGCGGTTTTACGTTAACGTCGGCATGCGCCGTCGACGGTGCGACGGACGATTGGGATACGCTCGATCGGTTGGAATCGCTGACCGAAAAATCGTTGGTCGTTGCAGACGTCGGCGAGGGCGAGCAGCGCTATCGCTTGATGGAATCGATTCGAGAATACGCGCGCGAACGGTTGAACGGGGAAGACGAAGAGGTCGCCACGCTGGATCGTCACGCGCGTACGTTTCGCGAGTTCTCGGATCTTGCGTACGTCGAATGGGACACCCAGCCCGGCGCCGGCTGGCTCCAGCGATACGCGCTGGAACTCGATAACCTTCGCGTAGCACTGCAGTGGTCGTTCGAGGACGAAGCGCGCCTCGAAACCGCCGCGTCTTTGGCGGCGTCGTCGGCGCCGTTGTTCATGCGGCTGTCGTTGCTGCGCGAAGGCGTTGCGTGGTGCGAGCGTGCCCTGGCGAACGAAGGCGACGTTTCGGCCAACGTTGGCGCGCGTTTGCGGTACGCCGCTTCGATGCTTTATCACAACCTCGGCATGGACGACCGCGCCCTCACGTGTGCGAACGAGGCCGCCCAAATCTACGAACGCGTCGGCGACGAGCGCGGCCTCACTCGCGCTTTGTCTCAGGTGGCGTACGAAAGCGCGGTGCGCGGGAATTTTCTGGATGCCGTGCGAGCCGCCGAGCGTGCGTTGGAAAAAGCGCGTACAGCCGGCGACCGTCGCCTGCTGGCGGCGACGCTGCAGCGTTGTGCGATGGTGACGGAATCGACCGACCTGCCGTTAACGCGCGAGCGGTACCGCGAAGCCATCGATATTTTTCGAACGCTCGGACGCGAGGACGAGATGGCGCGCGCGATGTTGTGGTGGGCCGATGCCGAGGGGGTTTCGGGAAATCCGCAGGCCGCCGTCGCCATAGCGAGCGAAGCGCTCGAGCACTGTCCGCCCGATCTGCGGGTGTTTCTTACCAACGGCTTGGCCGGATGGTACGTCGCACTCGACGATCGTTCGAACGCGCTAACGATGGCGCGGGAATCGTTGCGGTTGGCCCACGATGCGCGCCACGAGGTCGCCGAGCTGTGCGCGTCATTATATCTGGCCGCTCTATCGGTGGGAGAACGACCGGTGCCGTGCGCTCAGTTCGCCGGCTATCTCGACGCGCAGCTCAAGCGTTTGGATTGGACGCTAGCCGCATCCGATCAGACGATCGCTGTTGCGCTGCGCGAGCGTGCGCGAACCGAACTCGGGGACGAACGATTTGCGAACGCAGTTCTAGAAGGTACGAGATGGCCCGAAGAGCGGGCCTCGGCGTTAGCGCTGCAGCTGTGAGCTGCTATTTAGCAGGGCTTCAAGCCGCCGGCTGCCGGCCGCACCGCCTCGGGCGAGTGCGAGCGAAAACCATCGATGTAATAGCACTGTTCTTCTAGCGTGAACGTGCCGCTTTCAGCCGAGCATCCGTTCTTGGCCGCATAGCTGCCGTCCAGCGTGTAGGCTTGCGGATCGTAGGTCGCCGACATGGTGAACGTGCAGGCTTGCGATCCGATCGTTGCCGTCATGACGCCCGCGAGATCGTTTTTCGCAACGCCGAGCGCAACGCTTCCGTTGACCGGCTTCTTGAACTTGAACTTGAAATCGCCGCCGACCGCTTTGCCGGCTTGGGAGAGATCAGCGCGAAGCTTACCGTGGCGGAACTTTGTGTCCGTCGCGCGACCGATGTACTGACCCGGGATCGTGCTCTGCGAGGCTGCCGGCGCGACGTTCAGCCCCGGGGTGACCGCCCCGCCGCTTGGAGCCGCCGCTTGACCGCCGCCACAACCGGCGACGAGCGCGATGGTGGCAATGGCGACGGTGCGACGGATCATGTTAGGCTGGGCTCGTTTCTGCCGGAATGGCGGCTCGATTCGCGATCGCTGCAACGTCGTATCCGAACTGCTTGGCGGTCGCATCCGTAACCTCGACGATATCGTTAAGCTCGTCGGCGTTAAACTTGGGCTTGTAATAATCCGGTAACGAGAGCTTTTGTGTATACGTTTCGCGCGCGGCGGCAAACTTGTCCGCGTCGAGCTCGGTGTGCGTTAGGATTCGATCGATGGTCGGGCCCGAATCGCCGCACAGATCCTCGTAGCGTACGATCGTGACGGCCTTAGCGAGCTTCGGATCGCTCGCCATTTGATTTAGGACGAAGTCGTACATATACGACCAGTAACGGGCGCGAGCGCGGGCCGTGCGGCCGGCATCGCGTAGTTGATGAATTTCATCCAACACGCGCGAATCGCCCAAGTTCGCCATGATCTGGCGCTCGCCAAACTCGTGATGTCCGGTCAGTTCGATAATTTCGATCTGGCGCGGATCGTCGCGATCGAGCTCGTCCCAAATACGATCCTGTTTGAGCAACGACGCGACGTGATCGACCGGATTGCGGACGTACAAAAGGAAACGGGCGTCGGGGAACATCCGCTGCAAATACTGCATGCGAATAACGCACATGATCGCCTTGCTGGCGTAGCGCGGACGCTTGCGCGACAGCAGCAGCTTTTGCAAATGCTCGGTATAGAACCGCTCGAACGACGGGTTGGTCGTGCCGCGATCGAGGACGCTAACGCGCTCCTCGTTGTGAATGTACGGGAAAAACCGCTCCCACAGAATCTCTTCGCCCATTTCGGCGCTATCGCGCGTTACCTGAATACGGTCGCGATGGATGCGCGGCACGGGCTTGCGCATGGCGTCGACCGGCACTTTCGGAAATAACCAATTCCAAGCGTACGGCGCGTACGGCATCAGGAAGTCGGCGTACTTATGCGTCGTAACGTCGGGGTGTTCGCTGAGCATCTGCAACGAGATCGTGGTGCCGGCCCGCGGCAATCCGCAGATGTACACCGGACGGTCGACCTTAACGTCGCGCATGCGCTTGCCCAGAACTTGGGACTCGAGGTTGCCCAGGCCGACGAACAGCGGCGCGCCCGCGTGCACCCCGCGGACGGCCCAATAGAAGCCGGCGGGCACGCTGAAGCGCTGGTTGGGAGTGGTTTGATTGGAGGCCATATCTCCTAGACTTTTTCGAAAAGCGCGCCGATTACTGTCAGGCCGGGTCCGAACGCCATGCTCAAGACTTTGGCGCCAGGGGCTATCTCGTCGGATTCGACGATGTCCTGCCAGATATGCGGAGCGGTGGCCGACGCCATGTTCCCGCGCTCGTACAGAACGCGGCGGCTGGCGGCCAGTTGGGACTCGTCGATGCCCAAGCGGTTGCGGATCTGATTCAGAATCGCCGGTCCGCCCGGGTGGATCGCAAAGACCATGTCGTGCTTCTCGGCCTCGAAGTCGATGCCGGCCTGGTCGCACAATGCGTGGACGAATCCCTCGATCGAATCGCGGATGAGGAACGGCACGCGCTTAGACAGCGACATGTCGAACTGTAACGGTCCGGGGCGAAGCGTCATTTCCGGAAGCGAATCCGGCAATAACTGCTCTTCGAACGCCAACACGCGTAAGCCGTGGCGGCCCGTCTTCGCAAACTCGGCGGCCGGGTACGCGGAATACTTGATAAAGCCGTCGGAAAACAGTGTCGAAGTAACGAACGCATCGGGCGTTTCGCCCAACAGATCGAAATGCAACGACAGAAATTCCGTGTGCACTACGTCGACCCGTCGCTTGCGTTCGGGTAGCGAAACGTACGACGAACCAACGAGCCCGAGCGCCGTTCGGATCGCCGGAAACGCTCCGTAACATCCCATGTGATACGAATGCGTTACGGCCGTGCGCAACCAACCGCGATGCGAGAAAAACATCTGCACGGGGCTTGGTGAAACGTAGCCGGAGCACGTTACGTGGACCACACCGTCGGGTGCGGTCGAACCCTCGCCGTATACGCGTTCCAACACCGAATATGCCGTTTGCTCGAACAAACTCATCCGCGAATCGAGCGCCTCGCCGGTCGGGACGCGCAAGTCGCCATACTCGAGTTTCATCCCGGTCGCAGCTTCGTTGTGAACGACGAAGGCCGAATCGAGAACGCCGACTTGGCGAGCCGAGATGTGACGCGAAGCCGCGCCAAATCGTTCCATGCGCTCAGCGATCGCGCGACCAAGCGCTTCGCGTTCGCTCTCCGACGTCAAACCGCGCTTCGCGGTCTGCGCGATCGTCATGAAGTGGACTTGAATCTTCTTGAGCTCGTCTTGGTCGCGCAACGGCGTCATGACGACGTTTTGAAAGTCCGCAAAAACGACGGGCACGGGATACTTAGCCGGGGCGCCGATCGTGCCGGCGTCGGTTGAGCTCTGTCGCGCTGGATTGGTTGGGATCGATGTGGATGTAATCATGCCGCTATTCTTCAGAGCAACCTTTCGTTAAGTCCGTAGTCTTTCCATTTTAAAAGCGGCGCTTCTAAAGAAGATGATTGAGGTTACTCTTTGCGGCTACTCGGGATCGACCGGGATGTTGTTCGGACGTTCGTGCTCGAAGAACTGGCGAGATAGGTCGGACTGAATCGCCTGAAACGGCCGAGGTGATTGCGAGAAATCGAAACAGTCCGAGATGCTGGCAGCGGTCGCGTCGTTGCCGCCTACGCGTCCTAAGTTCCAATTGTCTTCTACGAACCTCAGGATGCTGGCAAACTCGTATTGGGTGTGTGAAACGTATGAAGCCTTTGCGTACGGCGAGATGACCAGCATCGGGACGCGGAACCCTAAACCGTCGTAGTATAGCTGCGGCGGGACGACGTGATCGAACCAGCCGCCCCAGTCATCCCACGTTACGATGATCGCCGTCGAGTTCCAATATTGGCTGCCTCCGATTGCGTTCACGACCTGCGCGACCCACTGCGGACCGTGATCGATCGCATACGGATGATCGGAGTTCTGCGCGGCCGGAATCACCCACGTAACGTCGGCCAACGTTCCATTCGAGATCTGCGAAAAGATATGGGTTTCCGGCATGATGACGTTGTTCGTCCACTCCGAGCTGTATCGAACCGGGTGGATAGCATCGAATGCATTCCAAATGTAGCCGCTGCTTCCGGCCACCAGCGGCGGGACGTCGTACTTCCAACTGACGGCTTTGGCGTCGAGAAGATCGCGCAGCGTCGTGTAACTAAAGCACGGCGCCGGACCTTTATTGAACATGTATTGTTGCGTGTTCGTAAGCAGCGTGGTCACGGCGGACGTACCAGCGTCGCAGCCCCACGGGCCGCGCGACGGAAAATCGATTACGGCTTCGTGGTCGTTGATATACGTGTTTCCGCGAATCAGATCCTGATGCGCCGTGAAACTGCCGCTGCTCTGCGTTTCAAACATACGGTCGGCCAATGCGTATTGATGCGCCATCGCCCAATACGGCTGAACGTCTTGCGGGTTTACGTAGGTCAGCGGATACGTTCCGGCGGGCATACCTTGTCCGCTGGCGCCGTAATGGATTTTGTCGAATCCATCCATCTTGCCGCCATCGTATTCGGTTTCGAATCCGGGATGGATGTGGTCGATGTCGTTTCCGGCCAGGGTGGTCTGTGTGGTGTGATACGGCTTACCGTCGTGCGTTCCGAGCGTCGATCCGTCGGCGTTGGGAAACGTCGAAAATAGGTCGTCGAACGTTCGGTTTTCTTGAATCATGATGATGACGTGCTTGATTGGGGTGGTGGTCGCCGGTCCGGGTGTCGCGGCTATACTGCTAGTCGGCGTACTCGACGAGCCGCCACCGGAAGAGGAGCAGCCCGCGACGGCAAAAGCGACGGCCGATAGAAAAAGCCGACGGTACATGATTTTCATCTTCCCCATTCAACCCTAACCTACACCTCGAAATCCTGTGAAGGGTTTCGCTGGATTGCTTCAGAGCAACCTTTCGCTACGCTTACTCGGGATCGACCGGGATGTTATTCGGCCGTTCGTGCTCGAAGAACTTGCGCGAATGGTCGGCCTGAATGGTGTGAAAGGGTCGCGGGGATTGCGAGAAGTTGAAACAGTCCGAGATGCTGGCAGCGGTCGCGTCGTTGCCGCCGATGCGTCCTAAGCTCCAGTTGTCTTCCACGAACCGTAGGATGCTGGCGAACTCGTACCGGGTGTGCGAGACGTACGAAGCTTTGGCGTACGGCGAGATGACGAGCATCGGGACGCGAAAGCCTAACCCGTCGTAGTAGAGCTGCGGCGGAACGACGTGATCGAACCAGCCGCCCCAATCGTCCCACGTTACGACGATCGCCGTCGAATTCCAATATTGACTGGCACCAACGGCATTCACGACTTGCGCGACCCATTGCGGGCCGCGATCGGTTATGTACGGATGGTCGGAGTTTTGCGCTGCCGGAATCACCCACGTGACGTCGGCCAACGTTCCGCTCGATATCTGCGAGAAGATATGCGTTTCCGGCACGATGACGTTGTTCGTCCACTCCGGACTGTATCGCACCGGGTGGATCGCGTCGAACGCGTTCCAAAAATAACCGCTGTTTCCGGGAGCGATCGGCGGAACGTCGTACTTCCAGCCGATTCCCTTAGCGTCGAGCAGATCGCGCATCGTCGTATAGCTGAAACACGCGCGCGGTCCCTTATTGTAGAGATATTGTTGCGTGTCGGTCAGCAGCGAGGTTACCTCTCGGGTTCCGCCGTCACAACCCCACGGGCCACGCGTAGGGAAGTCGATAACGGCTTCGTGGTCGTTGATATAGGTGTTGCCGCGAATCAGGTCTTGATGCGCCGTGAAGCTGCCGCTGCTCTGCGTTTCGAACATGTGATCGGCTAACGTATATTGTTGCGCTAGCGCCCAATACGGCTGGACGTATTTCGGGTCTACGTAGGTTAGCGGGTACGTTCCGGCAGGCGGACCGTTACCGTTGCCGTTGTAGTTGATCTTGTCGAAACCGTCCATCTTACCACCGTCGTATTCGATTTCGAATCCGTGGTGGATGTGATCGATGTCCCGAGCGGTTAACGTGGTGGGCGTCGTGTGATACGGCTTGCCATTGTGGGTTCCGAGCGTCGATCCGTCGGCGTTGGGAAACATCGAAAATAGGTCGTCGAACGTGCGGTTTTCTTGAATCATGATGATAACGTGTTTGATTGGGGTCGTGGTCGCCGGCCCGGGCGATGGCGATCCCGCTACGGTAGACGGGGGCGTACTGGACGAACCGCCACCGGAAGAAGAGCAGCCCGCGACGGCGAACGCGACGGCCGATAGAAAAAGCCGACGGTACATGGTTTCATCCCCCCAATCTACGGCCGAAAAGCCTGTGAAGGGACGCTTCGCCAGATGGCACGCAGAGAGCTTCCGTACGCATTGCTCGACGTTTTTACCGAGCGCCCGTTTTCCGGCAATCAGTTGGCGGTGTTCGCGCAAGCGGCGACCGACGACGCCACGATGCAGCATATCGCTCGCGAACTCAACCTTTCGGAAACAGTATTCGTCGATCGGACCGATGACGCGGTCGCTTCGCTGCGTATCTTCACGCCATATCACGAGATGCGCTTTGCCGGACATCCAACGATCGGCGCTGCCGTTGCCATCGTCAACGACTTGCATTGGGTCGCCGATGATGTCGACCGTTTCGACCTGCGGCTGAAAGTCGGTTTGGTGCCTATTCGGCTCGAGCGAAAGGGGCCGCTTATGGCGTGGCTTACAACGCCGCCCGTTCGCTTCGGCCAAGAATTCGATCGCGCCGGCGCGGCCGCAATGGCGGGTTTGGCGGCGGCCGACGTGCGCGACGACCTGCCGGCGGGTTTGGCTGGGGCGGACGTCCCGTTTGTTTACGTCCCGGTAACCGGTCCCGATACGGTCGACCGGTCGAGCGCGGTCGCAGCCGAACTGCGTGCTCGTGCGGGCTGGGAAGAAATTAACGGTTTGTACGTTTATGCTCTCACGCCGCAAGGCGTCTATGCGCGAATGTTCGCGCCGATGTCCGGAATCACCGAAGATCCCGCAACCGGGGGCGCGGCTGGGCCGTTGGCCGCACTGCTCGAGCGCCGGGGCGCGTTGCCGGCGGAGCGATTCGTCATCCGGCAAGGCGTCGCGATGGGGCGCGAGTCGAACCTTCACCTGACGGTCGGCCGCGACGCTGCCGGTGCACCCAGCTTCGAGGTTGGTGGGACAGCCGTGGCAGCCGGACGCGGTGCGATCTTTCTAGAGGAATGACCGAGCCGGTCCCGGCTACGGCCGAAAACATTGCGGCCGCCGCTGCCGTCCTTCGCCAAGGTGGCGTGGTGGCGATTCCAACCGAAACGGTCTACGGCTTGGCCGCCAATGCTTTCGACGCTATCGCCGTAGCGCGGGTTTTTGAGATCAAGCGGCGTCCGTCGTTCGATCCGTTGATCGTGCACATCGGTGATCTCCGGATGCTGGAGAGCGTAACGTCCGCCGTCCCTGCGACCGCCAGGCGGCTGGTCGAGCGCTTTTGGCCCGGCCCGCTCACCATCGTGCTCCCGAAATCCGAAGCGGTGCCCTCAATCGTAACGGCCAGCGCACCGACCGTCGCCGTTCGCTGGCCGTCGCATCCGGTAGCTCAAGCCGTCATTCGGCAGGCGGGGGTTCCGTTAGCCGCACCTAGCGCAAACCGCTTCGGCGAGATCAGCCCGACTCGAGCGCAACACGTCGGGCGGGCTCTCGGCGAGCTCGTAGACATGATTCTCGACGGCGGCCCGAGCGAGTATGGCCTGGAGTCGACCATCGTTTCGTTGGTCCCGTCGCCCGCGGTCTTGCGTCCGGGTGCGATCGAGGCCGAGGCCATCGCCGAGGTCATCGGACCACTCTCCGAGGGACGGACGCTCGGCGAGGGCATGGTAACGCCCGGCAGCTTGCCGCACCATTACGCTCCTCGGACCCCGGTGCTGCTCTTGGATCACGCGGGCGAAGCGGAGTCCGGCCGCGAGCGGGCTGGTTGGTTAGGTCTGGGACCGGAGCCGGAAGGCTATGCCTACGCGCGCTCGTTGTCCCGCAGCGGCAATCTTCGCGAGGCGGCAGCCGCGCTGTTCGACGCCATGCACGAACTCGACGGACGCTCGCTGGAACGGATCGACGTCGAACCCGTGCCCGAACGTGGAATCGGCGTCGCAATCATGAATCGATTGCGTCGTGCTGCGGCGGTGCATAGCTAATCCCGGCGGAACTGCGCTGTCGGTAACGAACTGGCCGAGCGTTGCGTTCTGCCGGTAAAGAGGTGCGATGCTAAATTTGGTTCGACGTAGTGCGGCGGTCGCGCTAACGGTTTTCTGCCTCGCTGCGACACAAGCTCCAGCGCTACCGGCACGCGTCGCGGGCGACGTGCAACTGAGTTACACGTTGTTGACGTCGACGGCCTATCGAACGGTTGATCCGCAGGCCATGCTAGCGGCGGCTTCCGACGCACTGGTCGACGAGGCGAAGAAACACGGCGATACGATCAAACCGCCCGAGCTGAAAGTCGAATCCGATCCGACGGCAACCGTCGCAGCGTTGGATGATGCAATCGCTTCGGCAGCCGACGCCGCCCACGCATCCTCCACGGATTTCGCGTACGCCGCGATTCGCGCGATGGCCGGATCGCTCGGCGACCGATACACCCAGTTTTTTACGCCCGACGAACTGAAGAAGTTTAACGACGCGCTGGATCCGGAACGTATCAGCGGCATCGGCGTGATGATCGGAATCGACGCTCCGAGCACGCTCATCAATCTCACCTACGTTGTGCCCGGCACGCCGGCGGATAAAGCCGGCCTGCAAGCCGGCGACGTGCTGAGCTCGATCGCCGGAACGTCGACCAAGGGCATGTCGATCGAGAACGCCAGCAAGCTATTGCGCGGGGCGGTTGGCTCGACCGTCGTGGTGCGCGTGGTGCGCAACGGCGGAACGGAAACGCCATATCCGATTCAACGTGCCGACGTGCAACCGCCGACCGTGGTGTTTCGCATGTTGCCGGGCGACATCGGTTACGTCTACGTCATGGCGTTCGGCAAGGCTACGCCTTCCGAATTCGATACCGCGGTCCAGCGTTTGAAAGCGCAAGGCGCTAAAGCGATCGCGTTGGATCTGCGCTTCGACGGCGGAGGTTACGTCGACTCGGCGCTGCTGATCAGCTCGCGATTCATCGCCAACAAGGCGCTGCTGACCGTCGAAGAACGCGGAAATCACGCGACGACGATCCGGGCGGATAACGAAACGTCGGTCGAGCTTCCGGTCATCGTTTTGGTGAATCAATACACCGCATCGGCCTCGGAAATCACCGCCGGCGCGTTGCAAGACGACGGCATCGGCCAACTGGTCGGGACGAAAACGTTCGGAAAAGGCGTGATGCAAACCCTAACGCCGCTGCCCGACGGTGCGGCGATCAAGATTACGACCGCGCATTACCTCACGCCCAATCGTCGCGACATCAATCTCAAAGGTATCGAACCGGACTTGCGCGTCGACGAAGGCACCGACTCGCGCATCGGCGACGTCGATCACGACGCCCAGTTGCGGGCCGCGTTGATGATGTTGCAGAAGAAGATCGCGGAAGCCAAGACCATCTAGCGTTCCGCGTGGGCGATTAGCTCAGCTGGGAGAGCGCCTCCCTTACAAGGAGGATGTCGGCGGTTCGAGCCCGTCATCGCCCACCATGATGTCTTCATACCGTATGCTTGGCTTTTTGGCCGCCGTTGGGTTGGTTACCGCGGTTGGCTGCAGCGCCGCCGCACCCGGAGGTCTTGCGTCCTCGACCGTTCCGGCCGCCCATCGCTCCGGCGCGGCGCGTTCGTGGATCGATCCCCAAGCGTCTCGCGAAAACCTCGCATACGTTGCCGATGCTCTGAGCAACGCGCTATTCATTTTCACGTACTCGCCCAATGCGATGCGTTACGTCGGATACGTAGCGCTGGGCTCGACACCGCTCGCTGAATGCGTCGACAAAGCCCAGGACGTTTGGGTGGTCACCAGTTCGTCGCTACTGCTCGAGTTCGCTCACGGAGGCACCACGCCGATCGCAACCATCGGCACGGGCAGCTTGATGCCGGCCGGTTGTTCGGTCGATACGGCGAGCGGCGATCTCGCCGTAGCCGGTGCCGACTTTAACGGCGGTATCGGAGCTGCGTTCATTTATAAGAAAGCGAAGGGCGTTCCGATCGATGTCGTCGACGACCAATACGAACTCTCCGATTGCGCCTATGACGGCAAGGGGACGCTGTACGCGGATCGCGACGTGACAACTATCGACCTCAGCGTCGACGTATTACCGAAGGGCTCCAAGACGTTTCAAACCGTGACGACAAATCAGACCTTCAGGAGGCCCGGTGGAATGCAATGGGCTGCACCGTATCTCGTCGTGGGCGATTCGGACAACAACGTAGCATACCGGTTCACCGTTTCGACCAATCACATATCCGTTGCGGATTCGATAACGCTCGAGCAGACGAGCCGAGTTGGATTGTTTGCGATTTATCGCAAACGCATCGTGGCCCCTCAATCTTCGGTCGACGACGTCGCCAACGGTCTGCTCAGCATCTATCATTATCCGCAAGGCGGAACCCGCATTAGCACCATCGGGGGTATGAGCCTCCCCGTTGCTGTGGCAATCAGCCTCGGTCCGAAAGGCAGTTCCTTATGAGCGATCGATTGAGCAACGAACACGGACACGATCCGTGGGACAAGACGCGCGACCCGGCATCGCCGGCCGAACCGGGTAACGCGGCGGTCGAAGATCCCGATCCGAGTGACGTTCCGCCTAATGAAGGTGGCACCGGTCCGGACGCGCCGTAGCGTTACCTCGACGGGCGCCGATTGTACGTAACGCCGAGCACGTCATCGAACAGCGAGAGTCCATCGCCGAAGCTGTAGAGAAACTTCAACTTTTTAGGACTGTAACTGTAAATATCGACTTTCCCGGCGAGAAATGCGCCGGCGCGATCGATCGCGACGCCGAGTGGCGTGAACGCCGCGGCGTTGGCTGAGCTCGGTGGTACAGCCGTTTGCGACGCTGCAAACGGCGATGCCGCCAGCTTCGGTCGGCAGGATCGATTCGGTCGAAACGGCGATGACGCCGTTCAACGCGTCGGCGCTGCTGGCGTCGACGCCCGCGCCGAATGGATTGCCGATCGTTGCGACCTGCGCCCCGCACATCTTGGGGCCGCGCCCGATGGGGATCTGGCCCGTCGCTTCGGGCAGTATGACGTTGCCCGCGTCGTCTACGGAAACGTCTTCGGCCGAGTTGATGTTGTACGGCGCCGTGCAAATAGGCGGACCGTCGTTGCGATTGGTTTGGCTATAGCCGAACAGGTTGGTCGCATCCGCTTCGTTGACGTAGAGACCCTCGTTCTGGCATCCGGACCGACCGAAAGGTTGAGTTGCGCGCCGATCGTTTGCGATGGGGGCGCCTCGCCCAGCATAGTATCGCAACGAATCGAATCCTGCGCCGAACGATCGCATAACCGGCGCGCGCGTTAATCTCTCTTAATGTATAGCATGCGTTGCTTAACACCAAAACCGCAGGCATAAATATGCGCGTAGATGGAAACGATTGTGCTGCGAAAGGAAGGGTGAACGTGCAACATACATCGCGGTTTTCGGCGGCTCGATTTGCGGAAATCGACGACGCTCACATCAGCCCCGCGCAGTGGCGTATCGTGTTGATCGCGGGCATGGGCTTCTTTACCGACGCATACGATCTGTTCATCATCGGCGTCGTTATCAAACTGCTCGGACCTATCTGGCATATCGGCGCGCTCGAGGCCGCATTGCTAGGTGCGACGGCGTTGGTTTCTGCCGCAATCGGCTCGGCCGTCTTCGGCCGCATCGCCGACGTGTTCGGACGCAAGTATATTTACGGCTTCGAGGTTTTGGTGCTCGGAGCGGGCGCCGTCGCGTCGGCATTCTCCCCCGACATCTGGTGGCTGATTGCGTTCCGTTTCATCCTCGGCCTGGGAATCGGCGGTGACTACCCGGTGAGTGCGACCATCGCCAGCGAGTTCGCCGGAAAGAAGACGCGCGGCTTGATGATTTCGAGCGTTTTCGCAATGCAGGGTATCGGTCTGATCGTCGGACCCTTACTGGCGATCGCGATGATCTCGTTGCACGTTCCGCAAGACCTCGTGTGGCGTATTCTGTTAGCCGCCGGCGCCATTCCGCCGCTCGCGGTATTCTGGGCGCGCCGCCATCTCAAGGAAACGCCCCGTTACCAGCAGATGCTCGAACAAAACGCGGAAGCCGAAAAAGAGACCGTCAAGAGAATCGGTTACGTCGAAGCACTTCGCAAAGCGTTCGCACACGACCGCGCGCTTCCGAAATGGCTGATCGGTACGTCCCTTGCGTGGTTCTTGTTGGATATCGCGTACTACGGCAACACCATCTCCAACCAGCAGTTCGTGGGGGCCGTCAGCCCGCACGGCTCGCAAATTCAAAACTTGTTGGTGTCGCTGCTGGTCTTTACGTTCGCGGCCTTCCCGGGATACTTGTTGGCCATCTACGGGATGGATCGATGGGGCCGAAAAACGATTCAGATAATGGGATTCATATTGATGGCCGCCAGCTTTATCGGAATCGCCTTCCTCGGGAATGCCAGCTCGGTTCTGATCGCGTTCGTGATCTTGTATTGCTTGAACTATTTCTTTACGGAGTTCGGGCCGAACACGACCACCTTCGTCTTGCCGGCCGAAATCTTTCCGGTCAGCGTTCGAACGACGTGTCACGGCATCTCGGCGACGGTCGGCAAGGTCGGGGCGGCAGTCGGAACGTTCAGTTTTCCGCTGCTCCAGGCACATTTCGGATTACCAGGCCCGATGTGGGTAGCCGGCATCACGTGCGTGGTCGGAGCAGTAATCACTTGGCGCCTGCTTCCGGAGCCCAACGGCCTCGATCTCGAAGAAGCGTCGCGCGATCATACGTTCGCTAAGTTGACCCCGCGACCGGCGTAAGCGTCCGGCGGCCGGTTGGCCGGTCATTAATGTAGTTTTGGCGAAAACGTGCGAGACTTTCACCAGGAGGTCTCGCACTTGTTTTCAATCATCCGTCCCGCGCGATGGGCAGCGGCGGCGCTTGCCGTTCTCTTCCCGGTCGCGTGTTCTTCCGGTCCAAGCGGTCCGAGTGGCCTAAACGGCATCAGCCAGAACGCAACGAGCAGAGTTCCAACCCGCATCGATCTGAGCACGGGTGCCGGGATCATCAAGCACGTCGTGATCGTCGTTCAAGAGAACCGTTCGTTCGACGATATGTTCCAAGGATATCCGGGTGCGAATACCGTTCCGAGCGGAAAGAACTCGCAGGGCAAAACCATTCCTCTCAAGCCGGTGAGCCTGAAGCTCGTTTACGCGATCGATCATTCGGCCGAAGCGATGTTTACTGCTTGCGACGGCACGGGAAAATTGCCGGGAACGCATTGCCGGATGGACGCATTCGATAAGGAAGAGTCGTTTGGCGGCCCGCAAAATCCGCAGTACGCGTACGTTCCGCACAACGAGTCGAAACCGTACTGGGACATGGCGCACGAGTGGGTGCTCGGCCAAGACTTCCATCCTTCACAGGTCGACGAAAGCTTCGTCTCCCATCAGTACATTATCGCCGGCCAGGCCGCTTCGAGCGTCGACGTTCCGCTCGGGCCGCTTTGGGGATGCGATGGCGGCGCGCGCGACACGGTCGAAACGTTGAAGAGCAACCGCACCTTCGGTCCGCCGCAAACGGCGTGTTTCGATTACAAGACGCTGGGCGACGAAGTCGACGATGCCAGCCTGACCTGGCGTTTTTATACCAGCCCGGTCAAGACGCCGATGGGCGGGTTTTGGTCGGGATATCAAGCTATCAAACACATCCGCTACGGTCCCGATTGGAAGAACGTTGTCAACCCGCAGAAGAAGTTTTTGACGGACGTTGCCGGAGGCACGCTCGCGAACGTAACGTGGATCACGCCGACCTGTGAGGAGTCGGATCACACGCAATGTGGTGGCGGATTCGGGCCGTCGTGGGTTTCATCGATCGTCAACGCGGTCGGCCATAGTAAATTTTGGGACTCGACCGCTATCTTCGTCTTCTGGGATGACTGGGGCGGTCTGTACGACCACGTGCCGCCGAAATTCGTTGGGTTCGACGGTTTGGGATTCCGTACGTCGCTGCTCGTCATTTCGCCGTATGCCAAGCAAAACTATATTTCGAGCAAGCTATACGAACACGGTAGCATCCTGCGCTTTACGGAGGACGTGTTCGGGTTGCCGCAGTTATCGGCTTCGGATACCCGCGCAACCTCGCCGGCCGGCGATTGCTTCGACTTCACGCAGAAGCCGCGAGCGTTTGTTCCGATCAAAGCCCCGCAGGATATGGAGTTCTTCCTTACGCGCGCGGTGGATACGCGGCCGCCGGATTACGAGTAGATGGAAAACCTGCAACTTCAAAACTTGAAGTAGATAAACGTAGCGGGCGTGCCCGGCCACGATAGCAGCTCGATCGCGAGCAACGTCGTGGCGAGCGCGCCCGCGCGCATTGCTAACGGTAGTTTCGTCCACGCGAGGTTCGGGACGATGCGCCAAGCGCCGAGGCGTAGTACCGCGAATCCGGCCACGCCGGCAGCAAGAATCGCCGTCCAACCGTGGATCGGCCAGCCGGTCCATCCGCCGGTAACGAGTTGCGTGTAGGTAGCCGCCGCCGAGCCGAAATCCGGCGCGCGAAACAACACCCATGCCAAACTAACGACGACGAACGTTATCGCCACGCGCGCGACGTACGCGACGCCGCGCGGAACGTCCCCGGGACGCCCGATCCCCAGAATCCGTTCCAAACACAGAAGCACGCCGTGTACTGCGCCCCACGCGACGAACGTCCATTGCGCCCCGTGCCACAACCCGCCGAGCAGCATGGTGAGCATGAGGTTGCGAAGCGTAGCGATACTTCCGTGACGGTTCCCACCCAGCGGAACGTATAGATAATCGCGCAGCCACGTCGATAACGTGATGTGCCAGCGGTGCCAGAAATCGGTAACGCTCGACGCCAGATACGGCTGCATGAAGTTTTCGGGAAAGACGAACCCAAACAGTCTCGCGCATCCGATCGCGATGTCGCTGTACCCCGAGAAATCGAAGTAAATCTGTAAGGAAAATGCGAAGACGGCGCCGGCGGCCGCCAACATCCCGGGATGCGCCGACGGAGCGGAAAAATACGCGTCCGAGATCGGTGCGAACCGGTCTGCGATACCGATCTTTTTTGCCAGACCGAATGCGGCGCGCGTGCAACCGTACGAAACGTCGTCCGCGCCGGGCGGCCGCCACCGTACCAACTCCGAAATAAATAAGCCGGCGCGCACGATCGGCCCGGCTAGCAACTGTGGAAAAAACGCCAAGTACGTGGCGTATCGTCGAAGGTTGCGCTCGGCGGGAATTTTTCCGCGATACACATCGACCAGATACGAAATGCTCTGGAAGGTGTGAAAGCTGATGCCGATAGGGACGAAAAGTTTGACCAGCCACGGGTTGGCGTGCATGCCGCTTAATGCCGCGATCGTGGAACTGGCGAAGTTGGCGTATTTGAACGTTCCGAGAAATGCGAGGTTCGCGCAGATACCGGCCGCTAACGCAACGTGCCGCCTACGCCCCTTCAAGTTTTCGAGGCCGATGCCGATCGCCCAATCGGAAAGCGTGAGCGCCCACAAGAAAACGACGAACGCACCGTTCCAACGCGCGTAGAAATAGTAGCTCGCCGCCAGTAGAAACCACCAACGCAGCCGGAACGGCAACGCGTAGAAAACTGCTGCAACGATCGCGACGAAGCCCCAGAACTCGTACGACTGAAACGGCATCGGGATGCCGATGCCGATTAACAAGCCGATTGCGTGCGGACCGACCGCGCCGCTCGAGATGACGAGCGGTGCGGGGTTCGATAATGCCGCGATGGGCCGCTGCAGCGCGCCGGCAACCTCTCGACCGAGTAACCGGCTGAAGATAGCGCTGCCCGCGCGGTCGAGATGATCGTGATCTGCAAACAACGGCGGCCGTTCCAACTGCCCGAATGGGCCGGCCTCGAGCAGACGCGCGCCGTACCGGCGCTGCATGTCCAGCAACGTACCCGACGGACGCTCCCCTTCGTTGCGGTGAATCGGCCGGGTCGGGATGCGCACGAAAAGCACCGGAACGCCGGCCGCCGAGTATCGCCGCACGATCGGATCCAGCCACCGTTGCCGGTAGATCGCGTACGACGGGCTCGGTCGCCCCAAGCGCAGCACCTCGTCGGCAACCTGCAGACGCTCGTCGGCCGGTACCGATGCAGCAATCGTGAGGTGTCCGGTTTTTGGGTCGAGCCGCGTTCCGGCTAGCGTCGTGTCCATCGGATGCGCGGCCAGCGGGTCGTAGAGACCCTCGGTGCGCGCGCCGGCGATAGCGTTGAAGCGCCCGCGCGGGTCGGCCAATAGCGATTGAACGTCGTCGCGTAGTTCGGGCCCGCGTAGCAACATGTCGATTCCGACGGCGAGCCGGGTTCGCGGATCCGGAAACGACCGCGCGAGGTAGGAAAGATCGATGGGCGGGACGGCTAAGGCGATGTAGTGCAGATCCGCCATTCGCTGGTCGCCGTCGATGCTGCCGATGGCGCTGTCGTCATCCGCGTAGGTATCGACCGGGATTACGACTGCCCGAAAGCGGCGCGCGTTCGGATCGAGCGACCGGAGAAAGAAGTACCAGCAACGGGGATTCGTACCGGGCACGCCACCGTTGAGAAAGCGTAGTCCGCTGCCGGCGGCGCCG
>DASXXU010000042.1:0-8803 GCA_036502885.1 Candidatus Tumulicola sp. | reverse complement strand
CTGGCCTCCGGAGACCACTGACAAAGGCCGTACAATTGGTCGACCCGAAAGTGCCGGTAAACCGTGGCGATCGCGCCTTACGACCAGGCACGCCGGAACAAGTAACCGGCACAAGTTCGCCGTGAACTTGTGCGACCTACTCATCCGTACTCGGGAGCGGCGGCATAGAAGTCACGTAAGCGCACGAAACCACAAAGAAAAGGATCTACAACGTGCTCGCACCTCTGATGCTCGGTTCGCTTCTCGGACTTTCGTCTATGCCGCCGGTACGACTCGCAACGTGCCAAGTGTTAACGCCCACCACGGTCCAGAACGACAGCGGTCCTACGACGGTCGGAATATTTGCACTGCGCGTGCGTTTCGCCGACACTACCTCGGAAACGATCTCCCGCGTAACCTTTACGCTCGACGACGGTTCGCAGGTCAGCGACTTCGGGACCTTTAGTCCCGGCATTGGGATCAATCACGCCCTCGCACTATCGAATACCAGCGCGACGTCGTGCGCCGTGACGGCGGTACGATTCGTGGATGGGACGACTTGGAACGCGAACTAACGTACGATCCATAGCCATAACACGGTCACGGCCAAACACAGCGGAACGACCGCTACGCCGAGCGTTACGTATTGTCGCAAACTGACGCGCAGACCGTGGCGGCGCAGAACGTCGAGACACAACAGCGTCGCCACCGAACCGGAGAACGTGAGATTTGGGCCCAGATCCACTCCGGCTATCAACGGATAGGCGATATGCTGCGTCGGGTCGTGCGCGGCGGCATACGCGCCGGCGACGGCAACTGGCAAGTTGTTGAACAGATTGGAGAAGATCGCAGCGCCGAATGCGGCCGCGGCTGCGACGCCGATACCGAACGTATGTCCGTCCAACGCCCGAATAACGCCATTCGCCACGTTCGCGCGCACGACCGCGTCGAGCAGTACGAAGAGTCCGGCCAACATCGCAAGCGTACTCCATCCGATTCGACGTACGGCTTGCATCGGACCCACGCGCCCGACCGCAACCAATGCGATAGCGCCGAATAATGCGACCGGGCCGAGCGGAAAATGATTCAGCAGCGCCACGACGTAGCCGCCCGTTAGCACGAGCAGCCCGATCCCAACGCGCAACGCCTGAGCGCTCACCGGGCTTACCGGCGGGATGGTATATCCGCCCGTGAGCTGCTTACGAAAGATCCATAAGAAAACCAGGCAGTTGATGGCGATCGCCGCCAACTCCGGCACGCCGAGATGCAGCAGATAGCGCACCACGTTCGGATGCGGCAAGATTAACACGTTGGCCGGATTCGAAAATGGCAATCCAAACGACGCCGTGTCGGCAACGAAAAGGCCCGCGAACACGTAGGGCAAGTGATCGATGCCGAGGTCGCTGACGATGTCGTAGATGATCGGCGTTAACACAACGGCGGTAGCGTCGTTCGAAAGCAACGCGGTCATGCCGGCGCCGCCCAGAAACACCCAAACGAAAAGCCGCCGCTTCGAACCCCGCCCGCGAACCAGCAGACGGCCGGCTACCGCGCGGAATACGTTGGCCTCCGAAGCGGCCGCCGCGACGCCCATTAGGCCGCCGATAAACAGCAGCACGTTCCATTGCCGGCCGATCGCGTCGGCCGCTATGCGGGGCGGCTCGAACCCGGCCACCACCACGACCACCGCGCCGGCAATCGGCCAGATCCACGGCGCCACGCCGCGCGGCCGTAACGTCAACAACCCGACCGACACCACGGCGATAGCGACAACCGCTATAACCATCGGCCCCCTCATTGGCCGGGAAGGTCCGTCGCCCTGGAAAACGCGTCCGGCGGCGGCAGGGCCAAACTCTACGTTCTCGAATGCAGTAAAACTGTTATTATATTGCGTTGACGGAAGAGGCTGTGAGCATGGCGACGCGACCTGGCGGTGGTATCTCGGTTGTTGACCCGATGATCCAGGACTTCATGGCGTATCTTCGCCTGGAGCGCAACCGCAGCCGCCTGACGGTCGAAGCCTACGCGCGCGATCTACACGAGTTCGGCGCGTTTATGACGGGCGCGAGCAAAGGCGCATCACCGATGGGGCGCGAGTATCCGGAACTCCGCGCCGCCACCACGTCGGACGTGCGCAGGTTCGTAATGCACGCCTCGGGCGCCAAGGGCTACGACATGCGCACCGTGCGCCGTAAATTGTCGTCGATCAAAGCACTGTACCGATTTCTGAAGGTCACGGCGGTCCGCGACGACGACCCCGCGTCGATTGTGGCCGGTCCCAAGCTCGAGCGAAAGTTGCCCGAGCACCTGGACCAAGACGAGGTCCGCGGGCTGCTCAGTACGCAGGCGTTGGCCGGCCGGCCTGAGGACCGTAAGCGCCGCGATGCGGCCATCCTGGAGCTGCTCTACGCGGCCGGTATCCGGCGGGCCGAGGTCACCACCATCGAGCTGGGCGACGTGAACCTCAAGGACCGTGAGATCCGCATCCACGGAAAGGGTAGCAAGGAACGGGTCGTGCTGATCAATCGCTCGGCCGCGGATGCTATCGCGGCGTACTTGCAAGTGCGTCCGCGCGGTCGTGACGATGCGTTGTTCTTGGGGCGCGGCGGCAAGCGGCTCTCGCCCATGCACGTCTGGCGGATCTTTCGCGATGTTTATAAGCTCAGCGGCGTACAGCGCCACGCCAGCCCGCACACGTTGCGCCACTCGTTTGCAACGCATCTCGCCGAAAACGATGTCGATCTCGAGACCATTCGAGAGTTTCTCGGGCACGAGAGCTTGGCGACCACCGGCATCTACCTGAAGATGTCGATGCAACACAAAAAGAAAGCCTACGATCGCGCCCACCCGCGCGATAAGATGGACGACTAGTCGCTCGCCCTTCGAACTCCGGTCCCTGTGGTGTCGAAGACGATTTGGTCCCAACGCCAAAGTTGTTGAAAGAATTCTCGCGCTGCCACCAAATCGGCGGTGGCGCGCCCCATGTCGCGGATGCGGCGCTTTCCGTCGATCGCTTCGAGAAGTCGCTCCTGGCGGGCATCAATCGGCAAAAACAAATCCGTAAATGTGTGATTTCGGTTGATCAAAACTGCCGACGCGCCCGGCGGCAATCGGTCGTGGACGATCGTTGTGTCGGGCATTCGGATCGGAACGTACTCCATCCAGTCGTCACCCTCGAAATCGATCGTATGATCCGCCGTGCCGGAACGGTAGGCGATGGCGGTGTGGCGTACCATCGTTCCACGAAAGAGTTCGAGCGCGCTATATTGTTCGGTTTCGGGCAGCAAGCGCAGCTTCTCGGCATGCGGAAGAGTAGCGGGCGTTCCGCACCACGGCAGATACGGTGCCTGACGTACCCACCGTCCGAATCGGATACCGGCTCGGTTCAAGAGTTCGGTAAACTCCGCGACCGTGTAGGCACGATCGTTTGGATGCAGGAGTGCATCCGCAACTCCAGCGTGGCTTGAAAAATCGGGCGAAGAACGTAGCGTCTTCACGATTGGGTGATCGCTCGGGAGCGCTTTAAGCGTTTCGATAACGTCGTCGATGTCGGAGTCGTTTGCCGTGAGGCCCAGACGGCGGCAGTATTCTTGCAGCATGTAGACGCCGGCTCGTCCGTAGGACGCGTACACCATCAGGTGCATCGCTCCATCGGCGGCCAACACATTCCGGAGTGCCGCTAATCCAGCGTCCGGATCCTCGAGATGATGCAGAACGCCGGTACATACGACGAGATCGAAATGCTCGTCGAGATCGGCGGCTCTTTCCACCGGAATGCGATGCAATTCCAGGTTTTCTAGGCCGTGGATCTTCTTCAGTTGCAGTTCGTATTCGATGGCGGACGGACTGAAATCGATGCCGACGACGCGTGACCTGGGCCAGCGAACCGCGTAACGCGCGGCCTGAACGGTGCCACAGCCGGCAACCAAAATCGTACGGTCTTCACTATATGGCCGGCCGGGACAGAATAAGAACGACTCGGCGCGGCGACGGGCCGCGTCCCAGCCGCTAACGTTCGCCTCGATGCGGTCGATCGGTGGCGGATAGGGATACCGTTCGTAAAGTTCGGCTACCCGCGAAGCGATGGCGGCTTGCGCCGCCATCGCGTGGTCGTCGTTCACGACGGTAACTTACCCGTTTGGCGTCGCCACCTGAGCCATCACGGCATCGAGATTGAACGACGCCGGCTTTTGGCGCGGCGGGAACTTCTCGAAGTCCGCGATCTGCTGTGCTATGACGGCTTGCATCATGTACGTCTGTGGGATGTGGTCGACAAGCCAATCGAAGTACGTATTGGAGTTAAAGTCGGCCCGCTCGAACGGGTCGCGTCGAAGGCTGACGACGTGAGGAACCCTGAGCTTTACGAACGGTTCCGCCCATTGCTGCATTTGATGCGCTCGTTGAACGGCCAAGTTGAACTTCCAGTCGCCGACGCGGACCGCAACCACATCGCCGTCGTCGCTAAAGTACACGATCGCTTCGCGCGGGCTCGTCTTCGATTTGCCCGCGAAATACGGACGCATGTCGTAGCCGTCGAGGTGAACGTGAAACTTCTTGCCGTCGACCTTCGTTCCGTCGAGCAACTGTTGCGTGACGTTCGGGTTGCCGGCAGCCGCCACCAACGTCGGGAACATGTCGATGTGCGAAACGATCCCGTTGTATACCGAGCCGGGTTTGATCGTGCCGGGCCAGCGGATGAAGGAAGGCACTCGCCATCCACCCTCCCAGTTAGTGTTCTTTTGCGCACGGAACGGCGTGTTGGCACCGTCGGGCCACGTATCGTTCTCGGGTCCATTGTCGGTGGAATACATCACGATCGTATTATCGGCGATGCCGAGTTCGTCGAGCTTATTGAGGATCATGCCGATCTGCTCGTCGTGCGTGACCATACGATCGCTATACGGATCCTGGCCGCTCTTGCCAAGATTCTTTTCGGCGACGTGCGTGCGGAAGTGCATGGCCGTCGAGTTGTACCACAGGAAGAAGGGCTTGTCGGCTTTGGCCTGAGCTTCCATCCACTCGATGGCACGATCGGTGATCTCTTCGTCGACCGTTTCCATGCGTTTCTTCGTCAACGGCCCGGTGTCTTTGATCGTCTGCTTTCCGACGCGTCCCCAGCGCGGATCGACCGTCGCATCGTCGGTGTCGGAGGCTTTGCAATGCAGCACGCCGCGCGGTCCGAAGCTTTCTTTAAATTTCGGATTCTTCGGATAGTCCGGAAGCTCGGGTTCTTCTTCCGCATTCAGATGGTACAGATTTCCGAAGAACTCGTCGAAGCCATGGACGGTCGGCAAGAACTCGTTGCGGTCGCCGAGATGATTCTTGCCGAATTGGCCGGTGGCGTATCCCAGCGGCTTCAAAAGCTCGGCAATCGTCGGATCTTCCGGCTGTAAACCGACCGTCGCGCCCGGCATACCTACTTTTGTCAAGCCGGTGCGAATCGGGTTTTGGCCCGTGATGAAACAGGCACGCCCCGCGGTGCAGCTCTGCTGCGAGTAATAATCGGTGAAGAGGCCGCCTTCGTTGGCGACCCGGTCGATATTTGGAGTGCGGTACCCCATCATTCCGTTGCTGAACTTACTAATGTTCCAAATGCCGATATCGTCACCCCAGAGGATCAGAATATTCGGCTTTTTATCCGCCATCGTACACTCCGCTCACTTTCGTTCGGGTTAATGTAGCCCCATTATATGGGCCTAGGGCATTTCGACGTATCCGAAAAGCGAAACCTTGGTGAAATTAACCCCTTTCCGATAGGAAAGCGTCCGGCCGGAGACTACAAAATGGCCAATGGCAGTGGCGATCGACCCGTATGCAATCTACGCGCAAGCGCAAGCGTACTGGCTCGCGCAGCGTTATCCGCAGCAGCTGCAATATCGGGTCGTCGTTCGAATTCTCGAGGCCGGCAAAGAACGCGTCGAGCGGTACGAATCCCGATACGACGCGAGCTCCGATGCGATCGACGTTAACCCGGTGAGCGATTACGAGCGAGATAATCCGGTGCGGCCGAGCGGGTTGAATATCGGAATCCTTGGATATCGCATCGGCAAACCGTTGCCGCAGGTCGACTTTTTGGGTGTCCCCGTGCTGGCGCCCACGTACACGTTTGGAATGGCATCGTTCGTACCCGCGCCCGAACCGACGCCGTTTAATTCCGAAGCGCTCGTGAACGAAATACGCCGGGAGTACAACGATCCGAATCCACGCGTAACGCCGACGCCAACACCACCCGCCGAGCCGCCCGTCATCGCCGTCGTGGTGGCGGCGCATCGAAACTATGCGATAACCTTTGCCGGCGCCGAAACGATCGCGGGACACCCTTGCTATCACCTCAGGCTCCGCGCCGTACGAGATCCAGGAAAATACCGCTTGCGCGATCTCTGGATCGATCAAGGTACGACCGCGACGTGGCGCCTTGCCGTCGGCAGCAACTTCTTAACCGGCCCGGGAACGAAAATTCCTTGGACGGTCGATTTCGTTGAAATCAACGGCGTGCAATATATCGACCAAGAGACGGCCGCCGTACCGATGTCCGTCGCCGGCGAAATATACACCCAAACCGTCGTGGGGTTCGAAAACGTGCGGCCGCTCGAAGACAACGCGATTCCGATGCCGCCGCAGTTCCAGTGGCACGACGTTCTTCAGGAGCCCGTCGCTATGCCGACGCCTAGTCCGGACAGGTGACTTGCCACGCGTTGAGATTCAGGTGTTTCAACAATCCGGTTTCCTTGTACCCTTGGATGTTCGGACAAGCGTCGTTGATAAATTGAGATTTCGACCCGTGATATTCGATATCGACCACTAACACGTCATCGTTCGAATACGGCGTAAACTGCGAGCAATAGTGTTGTTGGTAACACTGTTCGAGGACGGCGAAGTCGAAATACGGGCGTAAATCTTTGATCTGATCGTTGTCATTCTTTTGATCGACCGCGATATCGAGCGCGTGAACTTCTTGCGCCACCCACTCGTCGTACGTTAACTGATCCTGCGCGCTGATTTTGAAGCCGGTTTTGTTCTCGTAACCGTCGATGTTGTCGGGATCGACGGCATCGAAACCCTTCGAGGCGCACATTTGAAAGCGCGCCGTCATGATCGGCTCGAGAATCGAAAGCTGGCGAATATCCAGCCAACGCTCGCCCTTCCAATGTCCGTCCTTGTGGCCGAGCACGCTCTTGGGGAACTGCTTGGCATCCGGCCGATAGCTCTCCCAAGTTCCGACGTCGATGTAGCAGTTTACGTGACGCCCGGCTTTGTGGAGCGTCGCGACGGTGTTCGCACTGGTGTCGAATCCGTCGAGATCGTAGGTGTCGGCGTCGACGCTGAGATCCAGTTTTCCGTCGTACTGAATCGCGAACGTCGATTGCGCCGGCGGAATCCAATACGAAGCGGCGTGGTGCACCGATGCTGGCGCCGCCGCGGGGAGACCCGATCCGGATGGGGCGCCACCGCACGCGGTCAGCGACACGCTTCCAAGAGCGAAAAGCAAGGTACGAGCCGAACCAGTCATGTCGTGCACACTCCTTTCCGACTGCTTTCGCCGCCACTTCTTCTTCTCGTGCTGGCAGCGGCCGGTTGCTCCCACCAAGTCCCTTATGTGACGACCGTCGGCTTGCTTAATCCGGGTGCGACGATGGACGTTCACGTTGCAGGCGGAACCGTCAGTGCGTTCGCGCCGGCCGCGGGTGAACCGCGGAACCGTTTCACCGTCAGCCCCACGGCGTTGAAAAGTGATGCGCCGCCCCCGGCTCCGAAGATTCGTTCCGGACGCGATGGGATACGCGTGGACACGTCGCAGCCGCTCGCGTCATTATTACTGCGGGTTCCCGACGGTGTGGCGCTAGCGATCACGTCCTCGCAAGGCGACGTACACGTCACGAACATTACCGGCATCGTCGATGTCACCGCGGCGAAGGGTGACGTGCAAATTATGGTTCCGGCGTACGCGCAGGCTTCGGTCGGCCAAGGCAACTTGTCGGCAACGATGGGCTCGACCAATTGGCCCGGTACCCTACACTTTACGATCGGTCGCGGCGACGCCGAAGTCTGGGTCAACGAGAACACCGCGTTTCACGTACGCCTGCATACCGACAACGGCATGCTCTTTACCGATTTCGATCTTCGCGGCACGTCGCAGGGCCACTCGGAAACGATCGACGGTCAAATTAACGGCGGCGGCCCGCGTTCGATCGATATCGAATCGCACGCCGGCGCTATCCGTTTGCTGAAACTGCACCCGCAAGCGTAACCGAAACACTGAGAGGGCTCATGCGTTCGTTACTTTTTCTGGCGGTCGGGATCGGGCTAGTTGTATCGACCGGTTGCGGTCCGACGGGCTCGACTGCTCCCGTTTTAGAGCGTTCGCAATCGACGAGCCTCGCTTCGAACGCACTACCAGCGCCATCGCCCACCGGGTTCAACCCTGCCGCTAGCGGGCCTCAACCCCCCGGTTGGCTCTGCAAAAAGTGCCATGCCAAATCGTTCATCTACGTTGCCGCCGGTAGCGAAATAGCTATATTTTCGGGAAGCGGCGCCGATCGCCATACCATCGGAGCCATCACCGATCACGTAAATGGCGCGTACGGTTTGTTCGTCGATCGAAAACAGGACCTGTATGTCGCCAATCAGGACGGATGGATATCGGCGTATCATTCACGTCACTTGCAACCTTGGATCGTTTACACCGTTCCCGGGACACCGCTATACGTCGCGGTCGATCGCACGGGCAGGGTCTATGCCGCAAACAGGGGTGGGACGGTCAGCGAATTCCCGGCAGGGCAAACCACACCGGATCGTACGTTGAAAACCCCCGGGTATGAAGCCG
>DASXXU010000041.1:0-2573 GCA_036502885.1 Candidatus Tumulicola sp. | reverse complement strand
GCAAACGTTTCGATCGGCGTGCGTCCCGGCGGCAGCTCGTCGATCGTAGAAACGTCGAGGTCGGCGTAGATCGATTGCGCCAAGGTGCGCGGGATCGGCGTTGCGGTCATATGAAGCGTGTGCGGCGCACCGCCTTTAGCGCGCAACCGCGCGCGCTGTTCGACGCCGAATCGATGCTGCTCGTCGATCACGACCAGGCCGAGGCGATCGAACTCGACGCTCTCGGTCAGCAGAGCGTGCGTTCCGACGGCCAGCGACGCCGCGCCGGATGCGAGGCGGTCGACCGCGGCGTTACGCGAGCGCTGCGTTTGGCCCCCGGTAATCGCCTCGACACCGATGCGTAGCGGCATCAAAAGCGGGGCTAACTTGGCCGCGTGCTGCGACGCCAAAAGCTCCGTCGGCGCCATCAGCGCCGATTGCAACCCGTTGCGCGCCGCTAGAACGACGGCCGCGGCGGCTACCAGCGTCTTGCCGCTACCAACGTCGCCTTGCAACATGCGATTCATCGGAACGTTGCGCGCCATATCGTGCCACACTTCGCCGATCACCCGTCGCTGCGCACCGGTAAGCCGAAACGGCAGAGCCGCCTCGAACTCGTCGAGCAAGCCCGGGTCCACGCGCAGCTGTTGCGCATCCGTCTCGCGCTCGCGGCGTAGCCTGCGCAGCAGCGCCGCTGTCGCCAATCCGAGAAACTCCGAGAACACGAAGCGCTCGCGAGCGGCAACGGCTCTTTCCGGATCGGCGGGGTGATGGATGTCGCGATATGCGTCCGCGAGTGGCGGATAGTTGCGTCGCCGTCCGATCGACGGCGGAATTGCGTCTTCGCCGGCGGTCTTTAGCAGCGTCGCAAAGTTGTCGCGTACGACCGCGGCAATTTTTCGGCTGGCCAATCGCTTGCTGGCGCGATAGACGGGTACCAGCTCACCTCGATAGACCTCGTCGGACGCCAGCGTCGCGTAATGCGAAACGTTCACGGTCGGGTGCGCCAAGCTTCGTTCGACGCGCCCCCGCACGTACAGCCGCATGCCTTCGTGCAGCCGCCCGTAGATGAAGCGCCGCCGCCCGATCCACTTCGCCGAGAACGAACCGCCCTCGTCGTCGCGCATGGTCGCTTCGACGATCTCGAGATCGCGAACGCGCCGCTCCTTGAGCGCAACGATCGTACCGACGGCGTTCTCTTCTCCGCCGGTCGCACCGAGTTCGCGAGCCGGAACTGGAAAGCGCAAATCGTCGTATCGAAAAGGAAAATAGTCGAGAAGTTCGGCCGGTGTCGAAACCCCGAGTTCCACAAACAAGGGTGCGGTTTTTGCGCCCACCCCGCGTAGCGAACCTATCTCAGCCACGTGAAGCGGCCTCGGCCAATCGCAGCAGCCTTGCGTACGCATCGGCTACATGCGGAACTGGGACATCGAATCGCTGGGCGAGTTCTTTGACCGCGCCGAGCATCGGATCGAGCTCGAGCGGTTTTCCCGCGGTGTAGTCTTGCAGCATTGAAGTCCGGACGTCATCCAGGCGCGAAGCGTATGCCAACCGTGCATCGAGGTCGACTTCGGCGACGACCCCCATCGCTCGCCCGACGTCGAGCGTCTCGCGCATTAAATCGCGAACCGCGGCAAGGTATTCCGGATTTTCGAGCATCGAGCGAATCGAAGCGCCCGTCAGCGTGCTCACGGCATTCAATCCGACGTTATTGACCAGTTTGAGCCAAACCGGAACGCGAATCGCATCGACGAGTTCGGCCGACAACCCCGCCTCGAGCATAGCCCCTTGGAGCGCGTTTGCGCGACCGGCTGCCTTCGGAGATACGGCACCGAGCAAATACCGCAAGCCACCGCTTTGTGCGATGCGGCCCGGTGCTTCGACGCGACCAGAAACGTGGACGACGCCGCCGACGATCCGGTCGTCACCGAACGCCGATGCGATGGCGCCGCCGGGGTCGACGCTTTGCAGCGGCGGCTTGCGCTCGAACAAAAACGGCACCCCGTTCTGCAACGTCACGATGGTCGCGTCCGCGTAACGGGGGTCGCTGATCTGCTCGAGGAGTTGCGGCCACTGATGCGCCTTAAAGGTCAGGATTAGCGCGTCGAACGTCCCGAGCCGGCGAAGGTCCTCGGCCGCATCGACGCTAGCCGAAAACGCACCGAGATCCCCGGTAACGTGCAAACCGCTTTCGCGAATCGCTTCCAGGTGTGCACCGCGAGCGACCACGCCGACCGAGGTGCCGGCACGAGATAACGCGGCGGCGATAAAGCCGCCGATCGCGCCAGCCCCGATGACCGCGATTCTCATCGGGAATTCGAGGCGACGGGCAGATTTGAACTGCCGAATGGGGCTTTTGCAGAGCCCTGCCTTACCACTTGGCTACGTCGCCGCGACGACAGATCCGTCACGATGGTGGAGCGGGTAGTGGGAATCGAACCCACGCGTCGACCTTGGGAAGGTCACAGGCTACCATTACATCATACCCGCGGTCGGTTCGCTGACTACCACGACTACGAATGAAACCCTTGAAAAAGCCCATGGTTTCGACCCGGTTCGCACGAAGGGCCCCCGGTGACCTGGGTTTACCTAGT
>DASXXU010000040.1:0-2308 GCA_036502885.1 Candidatus Tumulicola sp. | reverse complement strand
TTTCTCAATCGCAAATGCGATTTGACGCACGCCGGCAGCTCGTCGTAACCGAAGCGAATGCGATCGGAACGACCTGGCTCCGCGCGGATCAGCTGCCCGCGCATGACGCGACGCTCTTTCGTTCGATACTTACGGACTACTCGGAAACGCGGCTGCGGGCGTATCGGGGAGGTCTTACGGTGGATTCGCGGGACGAGGCGCAAGCGAGAAGCGATGCCGACCAGGCGAAGCTTTGGACGATCGCATCGGCGGCACTCCGGGAGCAACCTCAAAATCTGGGCCGCTCGCTTCTGATGCAAACGCTCAACGACGTGATCGACGTTTCCGCCGAGCAACTCACCGCGCTCACGCAACACGTGCCGACGTCCATAGTCACGCTTACGTTGGCGTTGGTGATTATCGGCGCGATTCTAATCGGCTTCGGCTTCGCGCGTTCGGGCTCCAACCCATCGATTCTCGCGGCTGCGTATCTCCTCGCTTCGATCATCGTAATTAGCATGATGGTAGACCTCGATCGGCCACAAAAAGGCTTCGTACGCATCAACCTGGATCCACTTGTTATACAAGTGCGTTCGATGCACTAGAATTTTATTGCCGCCCCTGCCGATCGATCTACGGCGCGGGCAGCAACTCGTAGTAGATGCCGCCATCGCGTGAAACTTGCTTGAGGCCGCGCGCCGGGGACGCCGGCGACACGCCGGCAAACGCCGACGCCGCATCTTGGAGTACGCGAGGGTCGAGCAAATAGCCATGACCGCTTTTGCCGCCGCTCTTGAGGTAACTTACATCGACGGTGTCGACGCCGCTGCACAAGATGAGATTTCCGCCCGCTTGTCCCGCGCGTTGGTTGTGATGGAACTTTTCGGATTGCCGCAGCGCCCGGTCGTTGTTCGAAACGTATAACAACACCGGCGCGGAAAACTTTGGGTGCTCGAGAGGCCTCCCGGAGCAGAGGTTCGAGGACGTTAGCGCGTCGCGCAGGTCTGCGGTGTAGACGTCGGGCGCGAAGAGTACGGCGCGTCCGAAGCAGTTGCCACAGCCCTCGCGACGGTAGAATGCGATCCCGCCGGTCACAAAACGCGAGCCTAAACTGTATCCGGCCAACGAAACCGGCATGCCCGGAAACGCTTTGTTGATGTTGCCGAGAAACCGAGTGAAGTGCGGCATCGACCACTCCGCGTTCGCTTCATCGGTTGAGTAGGCCAAGGCGCTGGTCTTTCTCGACGGCCATGAATATACCACGACCGGTCCCGGGAATCGCAGGCCTTTTTGCAAGGCGAGCGCGTTTTCAGCGGCCGTGACGAACGACGTGTAATAACCGTGAACGTACACCAGGACTTGGCGCGGCCGCTTCGGATCGAACCGTGATTTGACCGCTTTGATAAGCGCTTGTTGGGAAGAGCAGCGCGACTCGCTGGCTTTGTTTACGGGGTTAGATATGACGCCGGACGTTATTACGGAGGCGTTGTTTGCGTCCGAAGCGCGCTCCCCGCTGAACAGTTGGTTGTCATCGAGCGGCTCCCGGTCGGTGACGAAAAAGATCGACCCCGGCTTCGCCACGCAATCGGCACGCGCGGGGGCGCAAAAAACGAGCGTAAGGCCCAGTACGCAAAGGCCCAACAGCAGTAAGCGGTTCGTCACAATCCACATTGTCGCGAATTGGTTGACCCTTAAGCGGCCAAGCCCCCTTTTCGCGATCGCTGTTTGGGCTAGAAGGTGGTTTCGCTCACGAATTGATGGACCAGTGCGATGGCCATGCTGCCTTCTCCGACGCTCGAAGCAACGCGCTTCATCGAGCCGTGGCGAACGTCGCCGGCCGCAAAGATTCCCGGAATGCTCGTCTCGAGCAAATACGGATCGCGCACCTTGGAAGCGTCGGGGGTTTGTAAGTCCACGACGTCGCGACCCGTGCAAATAAAGCCCTGTTGATCGCAGATTAGCGCGTCGGGTAGCCACGACGTTTCAGCCTTCGCACCGATGAAGATGAAAAGCGCGTCGGCCGAAAACGTTTTCCGTTCGCCGCTCTTGTACGCAACATCGATCGATTCGATATCGTCGGTGCCGCCCACTTCGATGCATTCGGCGCCGTACTCGATGAACACGTTGTGCTTCTTTGAGAGTTGGTCGACGAGGTATTGCGACATGCTGGACGAGAGCTGTTGGCCGCGCACGAGGATGGTGACCTTGGCGGCGTACCCGGAGAACAGCATTGCGGCTTGGCCGGCCGAGTTGCCGCCGCCGATCAGGAATACGTCTTTGCCGCGGGCGGAAAGTGCCTCGGCGCGCGAAGCGCCGTAATAGACCCCTC
>DASXXU010000039.1:0-4377 GCA_036502885.1 Candidatus Tumulicola sp. | reverse complement strand
GATCGTTCGAATGCCCAGTAATACGGCGAGAGGTCGGCCACCGCCAGGGTCGACGTTCCATATGTATTTTTTCGAACGATCGACTCGCGGTCCATAGCGAGTACCAGGGCGCGTCGCACGCGCGCGTCGCTTACCAGCGGACGTTGCGTGTTGAAATCGATCGCGCTGTACACCGGCGCTAGGGCTAGCTGGCGCGTGACCCCGTCGACGCTCGCCAGATCGTTGTACGTGGGAGCCGTGAGTTCGATTCCGAGGTCGGATTCGTGCGAACGAAGCTGGGCTTCGACGGTGGCGTCGTCGGGGATGATCTTTAAGGTGACGTTCTTGATGCGCGGCGCGCCTCCAAAATACGAGGGATTGGCTTGGAGTTCGATGCGGTCGCCGCGCAGCCAATGCACGAAGCGGTACGGCCCGGTGCCGACCGGTGCGGCGTTGAACGCGACGTGGTTGAGGTCGGCATACTTTTCGAGTATGTGTGCCGGCAACACGCGTAACGGCGTGTCGCTCTCGCCGAAGAGCGCATCGACCGCGGGCGAAAACGATTGTTTCATGTGCATCACCACGGTGTACGCATCGGGCGCATCCATCGACCGAACCAAGTCGAAACCGCGTCGCGAAACGACGTTATTGGCCGGGCTCATGATGGCGTGCCAGGTGTAGACGACGTCGTGGCTAGTGAATGGCGCGCCGTCGTGCCAGCGGACGTTGTGTCGCAGGTGATAGGTGAGGGTCAGGCCATCGCGGCTGATGCCGCCGTTTTGAAGCGTCGGAACGACGGCGGCCAGGTCGGGAATCTGCCGGTGCTGGTCGTCGTGCGTAACCAGCAAATTGAAGATCAAGCCGTCGCTAAAGCTTTCGACCGCGTTTTGCGCGAGAATCGGATTGAGCTGCGTCGGGTTGATCGGTATCGCGATGTGCAACTGGTCGCTCCCGGCGCCCGTATTACCGCCCGCTCGCGAACAACCGGTTACCGTAAGCAACATCGCGAGGCTGCCCGCCAAGGCCATACCTCGACCTAGCGTGCCCATTGTTGTGCGTTCCATGTTTCACTAATTCCGTTCGGGAAAAAGTTGCGTAAATCCGACGCGTAGGCGTATCGGAATGGCTGATACGAGATAAACGCCGCCGGCGCGTCATCTAATAATAAGGATTCGATTTGCCGGTAGGCTCGAGCGCGAGCGGCGCGCCGTGGATCGGTCGTGGCAACCTGTTGCAGCCGTTCCATCCGTGGAGAGCAATAACGGGTGTAGTTCGTGCCGGCCGGCGGTATCGCGGCGCAAGTCCAATCCGACGAGTCGTCGGGATCGGATCCAAACTTCGAGGAACGAATGCCCAGGTCGTAGTGCCCAGCGCTCAACACGCCGCCGCTCTGAGCGGCGGCATAATACACGGTGTAATCGTAACCTTTGAGGTCGAGATCGACGCCGATGCCCCGGTACATCTGTTGCAGTTGAACCGCGACGTCGCGCATGATCTGACTACTACTCGGAAATGCGAACAGCAGCGAAAGCCGCTCGCTACCCTTCGTTCGGATGCCGTCGGGTCCGCGGTGCCAGCCGGCGCGGTCCAGCAACGTTCCCGCGGCCGCCGGATCGTATGGGAGGGGCTTCAAAGCCGGGTCGAATGCCCAGTGATAGGGCGAGAGATCGGCCGTCGCTACCTGCGTGACGCCGGTGCCGTTGTTGCGAACGATCTCCGCTCTGTTCGCGCCGAATACCAGGGCGCGACGTACGCGTACGTCGCGTAACAATTGTTGGCGCGTGTTGAAATAGATCGCGGTGTAGATCGGGGCGGCTACCGTTTTGAGCGTGATCCCGGGCACCGAGGCGAGAGCGCGGTAAACGGTCGCGGGAAGTTCGATTCCCAGATCGATTTCGTGCGAACGCAATTGCAGTTCGACGGTCGATGGGTCGGTAACGATCTGCAACGTAAGATGTTCGATGTGCGGCGCGCCGCCGAAATAGTAGGGGTTCGCCTCGAGTTCGATGCGATCGCCGCGCAACCAACGGACGAACCGGTACGGTCCGGTGCCGACCGGGGCGGCGTCGAAGGCAACGTGATTGAGATCCGGCTCGCCCTGGAGCAGATGTGCGGGCAACACCCGCATCGGTACGTCGCTTTCGCCGAAAACGGTGTCGACCGCGCCCGCGAACGGGGTTTTGAAATGCACGACGACCGTATACGGATCCGGCGCGTCCATGGATTTCACACGATCGTAAGCGCCGCGCGAGACCACATCGTTACGCGGATTTAGGATCGCGTGCCAGGTAAACACGACGTCGCGGCTGGTGAAGGGCACGCCGTCTTGCCAACGCACGTTGCGGCGTAAACGGTACGTGACGGTGCGGGCGTCGCGACTTATGCCGCCGTTCGCCAATGTTGGGACGATCTCGGCAAGATCCGGAATTTGCCGGTGACGAGCGTCGTGCTTCACGAGCAAATTGAAAATCAACCCGTCCGCAAACGATTCGGCCGAGTTCTGCGTGAGGATTGGGTTGAGTTGGGTCGGATTGATCGGAAGTGCGATGCGTAGGCGCCCCTTCAGTTCCCCGGGCGGCTCGCCGCCTTTCGAGCAGCCCGTGCCCAGCAATGCGATCGCGAGCATCGCCGGCAGGCACAGGCTACGCACGCGCATTACGCGACGCAGCGGAACTTGGCGTACGCGTAGGGGTAGTCGTCGTAGAACCAGTTACGGAAACTGCGGCGTATCATGCCACGCGCGGTCACCGGCGACGCGCCCTTCATTACGAAATGGTTTCCGTCGAAGAAATCGGCCGAGTATTGCGGATACGACGCCATGGGTTTGAAGCCGGGCAGTGGCGCGAACGGGGTGTCGGTCCACTCCCAACCGTTGCCGATGAGGTCGTGAATACCCCAGGCACTGGCACCAGCCGGATGGGCGTCGACCGGCTCGGGGTCGTACCGTTGGAAGGCGAAGTTGCCGTGGTGTTTGGGCGACGGCAGCGCCTCTCCCCACGGAAACGGCCGATCGTTCCCGGCCGGCGTTGCGAAAGCGGCGCGATGATACTCCGGCTCGGTCGGAAGCCGCAGGCCTTTCCATGCGGCGTATGCGCGCGCGTTGGCGTGCGAAACGTACACCGGCCAAGAACGCGGCAGCGGCAACTCCTCAAACGCGCAGCGTAACATCCAGCCGCCGTCGCGTTGCACCCAAAATGCCGGAATCGGACCGCCGTCGCTCACGAACTCGAGCCAATCGGCATTGGTTACGGGATACGTTTGCATCGCGAACGCGCCCACGTGGGGGGATAGCGTTTCGAACTCGTTGTCCCAACCGAACTGCAACCGATCGCGGTCCGCACCGAGGGTAGCAATTCCGGCCCGCACCCCTCGAAAATCATTTAGCGGCGGTGTGCCGTCGCGATGCGCTTGTACGACGTGCCGCTTGAGCGACGCGTCCAGGCGATGGACGATGTACATCGTCGTTTCGTGGTGCATCTGCTCGTGCTCGATGATCGTATAGGCGGACTCGGCCCGCACCAGTCGCGGGTTCGCGGGATCGTCCAAGCGAGCTCGAGCCAAGGCCGCCTCAACGCGGCTGTCGCAAGCGAGGCCGAAGGCGGCGATCTCGGCGCGCGTCGGCCAATCGGCGCGTTCGTACCGTTGCGCGTCGGCCAAAGAACCGGGATCGATACCGCGCTGGAAGAGCTTCTCGAGGTGCGGATCGATCGGCGATTCGCCCAGCGCGCGTTCGTTGAGCGTTAGGAAGCTGAACGCCGGCAAATGCCCTTCGTAGAACGCGAACGGATGGCGTAAGGGGATGGGCCGGCTGTAGAACGCCTCGTCGGAAACGAACGAGAAGATCTCCGCCGAGCGCCGGCGGTTTTGACGATATCGCTCGATCAGCGCCTGGCGATCGAGGTTGGATGCGGTAACGGACACGCTACAGCGTACCCCGTTTCTCCTGTTCTCGTTCGATCGAAACGAACAACGCTTTGAAGTTGCCTTTGCCGAACGAGAGGCTGCCCTTGCGCTGGATGATCTCGAAAAAGACGGTCGGGCGGTCTTGCAACGGTTTGGTGAAGATTTGGAGCATGTACCCGAGGTCGTCGCGGTCGACTAAGATGCGCTGGTCGCGCAGTAGATCGATTGCTTCGTCGATGTTGCCGACGCGCTCGGCGAGCATATCGTAGTAGGAGTCAGGGGTGTCGAGAAATTCGACGCCGTTGTCGCGTAGCGCCTGGACCGTGGCGACGATGTCGTCGGTACGAATCGCCATGTGTTGGACGCCCGCGCCCCGATAAAAATCGAGATACTCCTCGATCTGCGATTTCTTCTTACCCTGCGCCGGCTCGTTGATCGGGAACTTGACGCGATGCCGCGGGTCGGTCATCACCTTGGAACGCAAGGCCGTGTAAT
>DASXXU010000038.1:0-3023 GCA_036502885.1 Candidatus Tumulicola sp. | reverse complement strand
CTACGTGGTCGCGACGTCGAAATCGTGTATCCGCCAAATCGGTGCGAAGCTTCTTCGCATAAGCAAGCAAGGCCCGCTTCTCGCCGTCGACGAATCGAAACGCATGCCGCTCGAACGGCTCCTCGCGGCAGCCTTCGCATTCGTCACCATCGCGGCAATCGTTTACACGGTCATCGCGACCGTTTGCATTGCGCGCTTCGGCCGCGAGCCGCAAGCACGGTACGCGAATCCGGAACCGCCCGTCAGCTTGCTCGTTCCATTACACGGCGAAGAGTTCGAACTTGAGGAGAACCTGCGTTCGTTTGCGGAGCAGGACTATCCGGAGTTTCAGTTCGTCCTCGGCGTCGCGCGATCCGACGACCCGGCGCTCGCGGTCGCCCAGCGCGTTGCGGCGGCGTTACCCGATCGGAATATCGAGATCGATGTCGGCGAAGCCACCGGCGCGCGTAACCCGAAGATCGCAAACGTCATCTCGATGATTCGGCTCGTTCGTCATAAGGTGTTGATCCTCGCCGACAGCGACACGCGCGTTACGCCCAGTTACATCCGCTCGGTTACCGCACCCTTGCGCGATCCACATGTCGGTGTGGTGACGGCCCCGTTTGCCGGGGTCCCCAACGACGCGCCGTCTTCGAAGCTGGGCGCGATGTTTATAAACGAACAGTTTATTCCGTCGGTGCTCGTTAACCGGCTGTTGGGAATGCCGCAACACTGCCTAGGCCCGACCAATGCGTTTCGCCGCGAGGTTCTCGACCAGATCGGTGGCTTCGAGGCGCTCGCACCACATCTCGCCGACGACTACATGCTCGGGAACTTCGCGTCAGCTGCAGGCTTCCGCGTCGTGATCTCGCGTTACGTCATACACACGATCGTGTCGGATCCAACCCTCGCGGCGCTCTGGAATCACGAACTGCGTTGGCATCGAACGATCCGCGGCGTGCAGCCAGCCGGATACGCCGGAATGTTTCTCACGTATCCGCTACCGCTCGCGCTGCTCGGCTTCGTACTCGCACCGCGTTTGGAAAGCGCAATTCTCGTTGCGGTCGCCGCGGCAGTGCGGATTGCATTGCAACGCTTGTCCGCGCGGGCGCTGGGGGTAGCGCCCGCTTCGGTGTGGCTGATTTTGCCGCGCGATCTCTTCGGGATTGCGATGTGGGCCTGGGGTCTCGCCGGGCGCGCGGTCCGCTGGCGTGACGCGGACCTGCATATCGAATCGGGCGATGTGCTGACGGAGCGGTCATAATTGCTACGATTAGAAGCGCTCGCCGACGAGCTCTTCGCTCTTTCTCCAAAGCGCTTCAGCGTTCGCCGGATCGAGCGCGTAAGCGCGAACGCCTTCACTGATCGCGCTAATCGGCGTGTCGTCCGGAACGATCTGGCCGACATGGCAGTTCTCGCAGTAGCGTGCGCCGATCTCATCCGCTTCGGCGACGACTGCGGCCCAAACCGACGTAGCGGCGCCTTGAGGTACCGTCTTGAATTCGAACGGTGCTTTCCCCTCAGCTGCTAGTTGTTGGTTAATCTGATCGACCATCGCCAGCAAGGTCGTTTCGCCTAAATGTCGGCCAAGCTCGGTTTGAATGCCGCCGGGATGAACGGCTGCTGCCCGAACGCCGTGCTCGCGATGACGCGCATCGAACGCAACCGCAAACAGAATGTTCGCGGTTTTCGATCGCCCGTATGCGACGAACGGATCGTACGCGGTGCGCTCGAAACCTGGATCTTCCAAATCGACGTTTGCAAAGCGATGACCTGAAGACGCGAGATTGATGAGCCGTCCGCCCGTTTTGATGAGCGGCGCGATGCGATTGACGAACACGAAGTGTCCGAGGTGATTGGTGCCAAACTGCGTTTCGAAGCCGTCCGAGGTGTGACCGAAGGGCGTTGCCATCACGCCCGCGTTCGCAATAACCACATCGAACGGGTCGCCTTGGTGCAACAACCCGTCGGCGCTCGCGCGTACGCTCTCGAGGTTGGCGAGATCGAGCTCCAAGAGCTCGAGGCCGCCGCCGGCCGTTGCGGCGGCATCGCGAACGACCGCCGTCGCGGCTTGCGCTTTGGTCAAATCCCGTGCCGCGCCGACGACGTGGGCTCCGTGAGCGGCCAGGGCTCGAGCCGTCTCGACCCCCAGCCCGGCCGAGACACCGGTTACCAGGACCCGCCGACCGCGGAGGTCGACCCCGGAAAGTACCTCATCCGTCGTTGAACTGTATCCGAACACTCTATGCTCCTCATGCTGAAGAAAGGTGAAGCGGAGACTCTCTCCGTTATCATGAGAAAACCGGAGTGTCTCTCCGGTTGCACAAAGAGTCCAAAATGACCAGGAAGCGTTCGGAATCCCCACCCGTTGAAAAGGCCGCCCGTAAGCCGAGGGCCGATGCTCAGCGCAACCGCGAGCGCCTGCTCGCGGCCGCCAAGGCAGCTTTTACGCGGTACGGAGCCGAGGTCAGTCTCGACGACGTTGCCAAGCAGGCGGGCACCGGGCCGGGGACGCTGTATCGCCACTTTCCCACTCGCGACGCGCTTCTAGCGGCGGTCTATCGGGCTGAGGTCGAGACGTTGGCAAGCGCCGAACGCGAATACGCCGCCACGATGCCACCGATCGCAGCGTTGCGGGCATGGATGTTGCTTTTCGTCGATTACATCGCGACCAAGCAGCTCATTGCGCCGGCGCTGAACTCGCTGATTTCGGATACGTCGCAATTGTACGAGTCGTCCGGGCCGAAAATCATCGGAGCGCTCAACGCACTGGTCGAGCGTGCGATCCAGAGTGGAGACATTCGCGAGGATCTCGATCCGATGGACTTGCTTCGTGCGCTCGTCGGCGTTTCGAATGTTGCGAGCGTACCCGACTGGCCGCAAAGCGCCAAGAGGCTCGTCGATATTTTGATCGTCGGTTCACGGCCGCAGGCATAAGGTTGCTCGCTAATCGCTAGGTGCCACGGCGTTTACATCGGACGTCGCTTCTTGCATGATGTAATCACGCATACCGTTGTGCGCGTCGAAGATCGTCCAATGATTGG
>DASXXU010000037.1:0-10023 GCA_036502885.1 Candidatus Tumulicola sp. | reverse complement strand
CGGAAGGCCGCAGTGGAGGAATCGAACCGCTCGTCGAGCTCCGCTGCCGAGATACGCTCGAATCGCTCGAGCACGCTCGCGTTCGAGGGGTCGATCGTTTCGAAAGCGCTCGCGGCCGGCTCGGGCACGGTTGTTAGAACCCTCGCGCCCACGGCCCCGATGGTCCGGCGTACACCTCGACCAAACTATCGGGACGCAGATACGCTTTTGCAACGCGCTCGACATCGGCGGCGGTGATCCGCGCGAAGCGATCGTTGAGCGTGCGATAGTAGTCCAACGGAAGATCGTTCGTTAGAATGTCGAGCAACTGTTTGGCTTGACCGCTCGACGACGCTTCGTCGAGCAATGCGTCGCCTACGAGCCGTGTCTTGGCTTCCTGCAACTCCGTGTCGGTCACCGGCTGCGTTTGCAGTCGTTTGAGCTCGTCACGCACGAATTGCACCGCCTCGACCACGCGCTGCGGCGAAGCGTTCAGTTCGACTTTGAAATCGCCGCGGTCGGCGTCGGATTCTAACGAACTATCGACGCTGTACACAAGCCCGCGCTTCTGGCGTAGTTCTTGCCACAAACGCGATTCGAAATCGCCGCTGCCGCCCAGGATCTGATTGAGAACGAGAAACGCATCGTAATCCGGGCTCATTCGCGACACGGCCGGTTGACCCAGCCGAATGTAGACTTGATTGGCCGCTGTTCCGATGTAATCGTGACCCTTGGTCGCAGGCGGCATCGCCATGAGATGCGGATCCGGCTTCGAACCGCTAGGCTGCCACGTTCCGAACGACGATTCCAGCGCTTGACGCACGCGCTGCGGCGAAACGTCGCCCACGATGGAAATCTCGGTAAGGTCGGGGCGCCAGTAGTTACGCGTGTAGGTCAGCAGATCGTTTTGCGTGATGCTCGAAACGGTGCTGGCCGTCGCCCGCCGCAACGTCGGGTCAAGGCTCGACAACAGCAACGCGTCGTAGGCCCGGTCGATCATAACGCCCGAGATATTGTTTTCCGAGGTCAAACTGTTCGCGGTCTGCGAGCGTTCGATTCCAAGCCACGGGTCGGCGAAGGTCGGGTGCATTTCGCCGTCGGCGAGGATGTCGATCACCTTTTCGAAGTCGCGCGTTTCGGCTTGGGCCGAAAACGATTGGCCGGTGTTGAGAAATACGCCCATCTCGTCGGTCGCCTTTCGACGTTGTTCGAACGGGTAGCGTTCGCTGCCGTAGTCGGCGACGTCCGAAGCCAATCGCGCGATGCCTTCTTGGCCGGCCGGTTCGAACGCGGGCGACGATGCGATGCGACCGCGCAGGACGAACGTTGGATGATTCGATTTTTGTTGAACGATGACGCGCAGGCCGTTCGCGAGCGTAAACGTGACCGGCGACAACGAACTGCGTGCGGTGGTGGGCTGCCGGACGGCCCGCGCGATCCACGCCGGTTCCACGATCGGTCCGTTCGGAACGCGCTTCGAAAAATCGTCGGCGGCCGCCGAGTCGCTCTTCTCCGAGCTGCCCTTCGGCGGGGTGTCGTTGGGGCTGAGGTGCCCGACGACCGTTGGGCTCTTCATATACCGGCGCATCGCCTGCAACAGGTCGTCCCCGGTGAGCGCCGCCAGGCGCGAATCTTCCTCGCCTAACTTTTCGCCGACGATACCGTACGTGTAACCGGCCAGATCGCCAATGCCGTCGATCGAGTCCACCGAATACACGCGTTCGGCGATGGTCAGGCGTTTCGCCGCGGTTACGAGATCCGGATCGATCCCATTGGCCAAGATGTGGTCGAGCGTCGATTGGAAGACGGACTGCGCTTCGGCCGCATGATGTCCGGGGTTGAGCACTAGAAACACGTTGAGCAATCCGCCGCGCAGTTGCGTATCCGCGTTGGTTTCGATCGCCAACGCAATATTCGATTGCACCAATGCTTTGTAAAACGGGGAGCGCTGGTTTTCGAGCAGCGTCGCGATGGTGCTGACCGCAGGTTCGCCGGGTTCTTTATCGCCCGGGATCGAGTACGCCAGATCGACCACTTCGAACGGGAACGGAAACTCGGCCTCGACCTGTTGGCCGTGCGCCGCAACCGGACTGCGATCGTTGCGTGCCGGCAGCTTCTTCGAGGGAACGGCCGCGAAATATTTTTGCGCCTTCGCGAACGCGGCATCGTGCGAAACGTCGCCGGCGATCACCAACGTTGCGTTGTTCGGCGCGTACCATTCGCTGTAGTAGCGTCGCAGGTCGGCTACCGTCGCATTGGCGACGTCTTGACGTTTACCGATCGGCGTGCGTCCCGCGGGTTGGCCCGGAAAGGCGGCGGCGCGCACCCGCGAGAGCAAATTGAAGAACGGCGAGCTCGCATCGCCATCCAATTCGTTGAGCACCGCGTTACGTTCGACCGCCCAATCGGCGGCGCGAAGTGCGGCGTGCTGCATGCGATCGGCTTCGGTATAGAGCGCGACGTCGATCTTGTCCGAAGGCATAACGAAATAAAATTGCGTGTAATCGTAATCGGTTTGCCCGTTCATCTGTGCGCCCACACGCGCGACGATGTCGTCCAAACCGCCCGACGAGATCTCGGGCGTCCCGCGGAACATCATGTGTTCGAGCGCGTGCGCGAGACCGGTTTTGCCGGGCGTCTCTTGCAGCGATCCGAAACCGTACCACACCGCTGTTTGGACGACCGGCACGGTGCGGTCCTCGACCACCACGACCTTCAGGCCGTTCGGCAACGTGCGTTCGAAGATGCCGGCATCGCCGGGACCGCCTTGCGCGGCCGCCGGTCCGGTGCCGGACAAGCAACAAGCGACGATCGCAAAGGAGAAGGCCAGGGCGCGTTTCACAGATCGATGACTCCTAAATAATACGAAGCGGTTTGTTTGACGGCGACGAGCGGAACGCAACCGATCAACTCGCTTCCGGCGATGGTAATGCCGTGACGTCCGGCGAGCCGGCGCACCAGCTCGACAATACGGTACAGCGCGAGCGAACGCACGTCGGTTACGTTAAACGACACCTGCATTCGGCCGTCGTTCATTCGAAAGGCTAGGGCGCGTAACCCGTTCGGACCGCCGTCGCGTTCTCGAAGCGACCGGGCGATCTCACGGGCGGCGCGTTCGTCGTCACTATCGAGTTCAACGTTGAAGGCGATGAGGACGTCGCGTGCTCCGATCGCGATCGCACCCGCCGTTTCGTGCTTGGCGACATCGCCCGTATCCGGTTGCCAGCGCGGGTCTTCGAAGCGTGCGTCCAAGCCTTCGAATCCTGCGCGTCGTACGGCCGGAAGCAGTCGCCTGCTCGCGTCGCGGGCCACCTCACCGTAGTAAAACGCGGGGATCCGCCAACGCTCCCAGATTTCGTCGCCGGCTCGTTGGGCTAGCCGCGCAGCATCGGCGATCGACGCATCGCGCAAGGGCACGAACGGCAATACGTCCAGCGCGCCGATCCGGGGATGAACCCCGTGATGCGCGCGCAGGTCGATGCGTTCGGCAGCGAAGCCGGCCAGCGAAACCGCGGCGCGGACGACCGCGTCGCCTTCGCCGGCGATCGTTAGCACGCTGCGGTGATGCGCTGCGTCGGAGGTTGAGTGCAGTAGGCGCGCGCCGCTGCCGGCGATCGTTTCGGCCGCATCGATGAGAAACGCCGGATCGCGTCCTTCGGAAAAGTTCGGAACGATTTCGAACAGCGGCTTCGCCAAGGTTAGCCTAGCGCGCGATCGATTGCGTCGGCGACGTCGCGAACGCCCTCCGGCGAAAAGATGGTCGTGTACCCAAGCCGCCGTGCTTCGGCCGTCCGCCGATCGGCCGCCGTTACGGTGCGGACTTCCCCCGAAAGGCCGAGTTCGCCGAAGGCCGCCGTTTCGGCCCCAAGCGACCGGTTGCGAAACGACGATGCGATCGCCAGCGCGATGCCGAGATCGGCGGCCGGCTCGGTAACGCGCAATCCGCCGGCAACCGAAGCGTACACGTCGTGCGATCCGAGGTGTAAGCCCGCACGCCGTTCGAGCACGGCGATGATCATCGCGAGGCGCTGTTGATCGATATTATTCGCGAGCCGGCGGGGTGTCCCGTAAGCCGCCTCGCCAACCAGCGCTTGGACTTCGACCAACACCGGACGCGACCCGACGATCGACGCAACCACGCACGAACCGGCCGCATCGTTGCGACGCGAACGTAAGAAAAGCGCCGATGGATTCGAGATTTCTTCCAAACCGTCGGCCCGCATGGCGAAGACGCAAATTTCGTCGATCGATCCAAAACGATTCTTGTACGCGCGCAAAATCCGCACGTCGCCGTTGGCGTCACCTTCGAAATACAGCACCGTATCGACCAAATGCTCGACGATGCGCGGCCCCGCGATCGACCCGTCTTTGGTAACGTGGCCAACGATGAACGTGGCGCAACCGGAACGTTTCGAAAACTCGACGAGCGCCTGCGTGCAATCGCGAACTTGTCCCAAACTGCCCGCGTAGGACTCGGACGACGGAAGCCATGTGGTTTGGATCGAGTCGACGATCAAAACGCGCGGAGGCCGCGTCTCGAGACGATCCAAGATCGCGCGAAGGTTGGTTTGCGTGAAGAGCGCGATCGGTGCATCGATGCCCAAACGCTTAGCGCGCAACTTTACTTGCGCCGCCGACTCCTCGCCGCAGACGTACGCAACCGCGCCGTAGGGGCACAATCGCGCGGCGATCTGCAGAAGCAACGTCGATTTTCCGGCACCGGGCGGTCCACCGATGAGGGTGACGCTGGCGGGCACGATCCCTCCGCCCAACGCTGCGTCGAATTCCGGTAAACCGGCGCGCAGACGCTCGACGTGCGTTTCGTCGACGTCGCCGAGCATCACGGGCGATCCGTCGCCGGCATCGCGCGGTACCGCGGACGACCGCGACGCGGGCACTACGAACGGACGCTCGTCGAACGAATTCCAGCCGTTGCAGTTGGGGCAGCGTCCGAGCCAACGCGTCGATTCGTAGCCGCACGCGGAGCACGCGTATACCGATCGGGATTTTGGCACCGGCCGGGTGTTCTTCGGGCGATGCGGAACAACCGGCCCGTGCCCAGGGTCGCTCCGCTTCAAATCGCAATCGATGGGCCGGCCGCGTCCGGAAAAACGACCGTAGCACGGCTACTCGCTCGAAGTCTCGGCGTTCCGTACTTGGACACCGGAGCGATGTATCGCGCGCTTTCGTCTCTGGCCGTGCGCTCCCGCACCGACGCCGATAATTCCGCCGCGCTCGTGCGGCTGGTGCAGGCGCATCCCTTGGCCGTGGTCGCATCCGGCGATGGCGAGGCATACCTGATTCGAGCCGGGGACCGCATCTTCGAGGAGGCCGAACTTCAATCAAACGAGGTAACGGCCGTCGTTTCGACGGTCGCAGCGCACGCCGCGGTTCGTGCGCTAATGGTCGCCACGCAGCGCGGCGCGGTCGAGGGTTCCGAGGTGGTGATGGCCGGCCGCGACATCGGTACGGTCGTTTTGCCCGCGGCGCCGGTCAAAATATTCCTTACCGCTTCGGTTGCCGCGCGCGTGGCGCGTCGCCGCGAGCAGCTCGAACGCGCCGGTGTTCCCGGCGACGTTCACCAACTGTCGGCGGAGATCGAAGAGCGGGATCGACTCGACCGCGAGCGCGCCGTCTCACCGCTGGTTGCCGCGCCGGACGCGTTGACGATCGATTCGAGCGATTTGAGCGCGCACGAGGTGGTCGAGCGAGTACGGAACGCGGCGAAAGCGGCCGGATACGAACGATGAACACGGGCCTCTACGATGCGTCGGCGGCATTTTTGCGCGCGATGTTTTCGAGCGTGTTTCGCGCACGCGTTCGCGGCACCGAGAACGTGCCAAGCACCGGCCCGTTGATCTTGGCCTGCAACCACCTTTCATATCTGGATCCGCCGGCGCTGTGTTACTGCCCGCGTCGCATCCGGTTTATGGCCAAACGGGAGCTCTTCGAAATTCCATTGCTGGCGCCGTTGATTCGAGCGCTCGGCGCCTATCCGGTCGACCGCCAAGGCAGCCCCCAAGCCGCAATCAAGCAGTCGCTGAGCGTGCTCAAGGCCGGCGGCGCGATCGGGATCTTCCCCGAAGGCACCCGAAACCCCGACGGTGCGGCCGATGCCCAGCTTGGAATGGCGCTACTCGCGGCTTGGTCGTCGGCAACCGTCGTTCCAACGTGTATCTTAGGAGGAGACCACGTCCGCAAGTTGGGACGCTTTCAAATTGCCTTCGGTACGCCGATGGTGCTAGCGAGCGGTCGAAAAGCAACTCGTGACGAGTTGGCGAAGTTTACGGGCGAGGTCATGAGCGCAATCGGTTCGTTGGCGGAGAGTTTTCGTGGAGATTCGTAAGGCTTCGGTTCAGGGGTTCTGCTTCGGGGTGGCGATCACGGTGAAGAAGGCTGAAGAAGCCATCGCATCGCGGGATGCCGTAACGACCCTCGGCCACGTCGTGCACAATCCGCAGATGGTCGAATCGTTAAGCGCGCGCGGCCTGCGTAACGCCGGCTCGGTCGACGAGGTCGATAGCGGCGCGCTCTTCGTTCGAGCCCACGGTTTGCCGATCGACGTGTTCGAAGAAGCCGGGCGCAAGGGCCTGGAGATTATCGACGCCACTTGCCCGATGGTTACCAAGATCCACGTGCAAGCCGAGAAGCTCAAAGCCGACGGCTACAAAATCGTGGTGATCGGCGATCCGGCGCATCCCGAGGTGAAGGGCACCCTGAGCCATGTTCCGGGCGCGTGGTGCATTCAGAAGGTCGAAGACGTCGATCGGCTCCCGCGTTCGAGCCGGATCGGCGTGGTCGTGCAGTCGACGTGGTCGGGCCAACAATTCACCGAAATCGTCAAAGCGCTGGCCGCCAAGTATTACGAAGTGCGCGCCGTCAATACGATCTGCACCGACACCCATAACCGGCAAAAAGAAGCGCTGCGTCTCGCGCACGATGTGGAAGTGATGGTCGTCGTTGGGGGCAAGACCTCTGCGAATACCAAACATTTGGCGGATCTGTCCGAGTCGCACGGCGCGCGTTCGTATCATATCGAAAACGCCGCCGAGTTGCGTCCGGAATGGTTCGACGGCATCCGCGTTGCCGGGCTGATGTCGGGCGCATCCACCCCTGGTTGGCTGGTCGACGAAGTTGAATCTCGGATGGAGGAGCTCAGCCGTCAACCTGCTTGAGCGCTTCGAAAGCGCACTCGAAGATCGGATCGTTAACTATCGGGGATCGCGTCAGATCTCCGATATGCTTTTACGTCACTTCGGATACGGTCCGTACGGGCCGGCGCGACGCGGCAAACGGCTGCGGCCGCAAATGGTTATGCGCGTGGCACACGCCGAAGGTGCGGCCCCCGAACACGCCGTCGATGCTGCCGTTGCCGTGGAAATCTTTCACAACTATTCGCTGGTGCACGACGACATCGAGGACCGCGACGAGTTTCGGCACGGCCGGCCCACGCTGTGGAGTTCGTTCGGCATAGGTCAAGCCATCAATGCGGGTGACGCTATGTGCGCGCTCAGTTTTTTAAGTTTGGAGAACGCGCGGCGGTACGTCGGAGCGGGCGGCATATTGCACATGATTGCGGTGTTGCACGAAGCGCATGCGATCATGTGCGAAGGGCAATCGCTGGATCTGCGATTCGAAACCGAGGCGTTCGTCGATATCGAAGACTACCATCGAATGATCGCTTGTAAAACGGCGCAACTATTCGACGCGTCGTGTCGTCTGGGCGCGATCGCGGCTGGTTGCGACGGGGATCTCGCGGAGGACTTCGGCGCGGTCGGTCGCGCGTACGGAATGGCGTTTCAGATCCGCGATGACGTGTCGGGCATTTGGTCGTCGCTGGACGAAACCGGAAAGACCGCCGGCAGCGACGTCGCCCGGCGCAAGTGGACGTTTCCGGTGGTTTGGGCGATTTCCCAGCCGCCGTCTTCGGCCCGAGACACGGTTGCCGGCGCGTACGCGCTGGGCCGGCCGCTCGAGCGAGAAGAAGTGCGGCGCGTGGTCGCAGCTCTCGACGAGCTCGAAGCGCGCGAGGCTGCGGATGCGGCGGTTGCCGAACAGATCGGGGTAATCGAGCGTCATAGCAACGCGGAATTGCGCGACTTTCTGTTGCAAACGTTGGATCTCGCCGCCGCACATTAATCAGGAGGCTCTACCCGCTTGAACCTACCCCCGACCGTCCGCACGACGGAACGCTCGAGTTCGGCTGCCTGGACGCTGGTAGGCCTGGTGGCCGCCGGACTGGTGCTGCGACTCGCCCTCGTACCCAACGAAGGCTTTAGCACCGATATTTCGACCTTCCAATATTGGGCGATGTCGCTGGCCGAACACGGATTCGGCGCCTTCTACGCGAGCGGCAGCTTCGCCGATTATCCGCCGGGTTATTTCTATATTCTGGCGGTGATCGGGCACATTTGGGAATCCCTGTTCAAGACCGGCGATGCCGGCCATTACACGGTTCTAAAGTTTCTCGTAAAGCTACCCGGCATCGTCGCGGATCTTTGCTTGGGCGTTCTGTCGTATGCGATCGTGCGGCGTTTCGCGTCGACGACGTGGGCGCTGGGCGCGGCCGCGCTCGTTTTATTAAACCCCGCAATCATCTTCAACTCGGCCGCGTGGGGACAGGTTGACTCGGTTGCCGCTGGGTTGGCATTGCTCGCGGTGTATTTGTTGCTGCGTTCCGACGGCGATTCGCCCGAACGGTTTAGTTGGAACATCGTCTTCGCGTGGTTGGCGATCGCCTATTCGCTGCTGATCAAGCCGCAGGCGGCGGTGGTGGTTCCGATCATGCTGGCGTTCGCGTTCGTCGATCCGCTGCGGCGCCGGTCGCGGTTGCTTTCGACGGGCCTCGGGGTCGTCGCCGGCCTAATTCTCGCCGTGGTTCTCACCGAACCGTTCCATCCCAGCAATCCGATCGCCGCGCTCGTATGGCTGTTCGGACGGTATCAATACGGTTCGAGCGTCTACCCGTTCAACACGGTGAACGCGTTCAATCTGTGGGCGATTCGCGGGCCGTTCTGGCAACAAGATACAACACCGATCACCGTCTTCGGCGGCATTTCGCTCGGGCCGCAATATCTATGGGGCCTGATCCTATTGATCGCGGCGCTGGCGTTGGTGTTGTGGCGGTACGTCCAGGCGAAGACGCCGCGGGCGCTCCTTGAGAGCTGCGCCGTCGCGACGCTCGCGTTCTTCGTTCTGTCGACTCGAATGCACGAACGGTATTCGTTCGACGGCTTGGCGTTTACCATCATCTGCCTGCCGTTCGCGGTGCGGTACCTGTGGGGCGCGGTCGTTATGACGGTCGTGCTGTTTGCGAACCTGCAATACTCGCTGCAGTATCTCAACGTCATGCAGAACCACGTGGCGGGCGCCGACGCGCAGAATTTGTGGGGTCCCGGGACCACCGTGTTTGCATTGATGGCGGTCGGAACGTTCTTTTGGCTCGGCTATCAGTTCTTGGGTGGTGAAACGTCCCCGTTGCCGGCCGCCGGCCCGCGCGATCCCGAAGGCGCGCCGTTAGAAGCGGAGCCGTTGCCGCAGGCCGGCGTGCGTCGCTGGTTCGACCCGGGGGAAGGTTTGAAGACGTTGCGGGCGCCGCTCGATTACGTCGTGATGGGCGCGCTGGGCGTGCTGAGCTTCGTCTTGTCGTTCATCGGCTATTGGTATCCGCCCGGCAAGGTGTTTGACGAGATTTACTTCGCACGCGCCGGCGAAGAGTATCTGCAGAACCTGCGCATTTACGAGAACACGCATCCGCCGCTGACCAAACTGCTGGTCACGCTCTCCATCGCATTATTCGGCGGCATGCCGCACGGACATGGATTGGGCGGCTGGACGCTGTTCAACGGCGTGCTCGGCCATATGAACAACGGCGACAACTCGTACGGTTGGCGTTTTCTCGACGTCGTGTTCGGCGCGCTGGTCGTGATGTTGCTGTATGCGTTCGCCAAACGGATTACCGGCTCGACCGTGTTCGCCGCTATCGCTGCGCTGTTGCTGACCTGCGACGGCATGCACTTCGTGCAATCGCGTATCGCCACGCCT
>DASXXU010000036.1:0-17462 GCA_036502885.1 Candidatus Tumulicola sp. | reverse complement strand
TTTCCCTAGTGCAACCCTGCCATCGATTGGCGCGCCGTGGTTCCGATCGGCTCGGCAGGCGCCGATGACGGCTACAAATTGCTCGATCCAACCAATTTGCGGTTAGAAATCTCAATTTCTGCGTGTTTCCGAATTGTGAACCAGTGGACTAAGTCTAGTCCGAAATTCACAGTGCGACGAAAAGCGATGTACGAACTGCCAAACCGCGGATACGGAGAATGGCGCTACGCCCCTCCCGCAGCCGCAGAACGCCGATAGGCCGAAGCAGGCTTCACCAACGTCGCCCGCTCGGCGACAACGCGATCCACCACGCCAACGACCGTTGCCGCCAAACGCTCTGCGTCATGACGCACGGTCTGGGTTTCGGAGATCACGCCCGCAGCAACCGGCTCGATATCCAACTCCAAAATGCGCTCGAAATCCGGTCGCACCGGTACTTGCCCCTCAAGGGCGTAGGCCTCGAGCAGCCGTGACGGCGCCTCGTCGTTCACCACAACGTAGTCGCACACGCGCTCACCGGCGTTATCAAGCAATGCACGCACGTGATCGGCCGCGCTCATGCCGTCGGTTTCGCCGGGCTGCGTCATCACGTTGCAGATGTACAGCTTTACCGCATGCGAAGCGGCGATCTCGTGCGCCACACGGCGCACCAATAAATTAGGCAGGATCGAAGTAAACAGCGACCCGGGACCCAGAACGATCGCGTCCGCTTCTCGAATAGCCGCAATAACCTCATCCAGCGGATCCACAACCGGCGGATCGAAAAACACGCGCCGAATCGGCAAAGAAGTCAACGAAATCGACGACTCGCCCTCAACCACCGAGCCGTCTTCCAGCTCGGCGCACAAACGCGTGACGCCGAGCGTAGCCGGCAACACGCGCCCGACGATATTCAGAACGCGGCTCGATTCCTTAATCGCCTTATCGAAGTTCCCCGTAACCCCGCTCATCGCAGCCAAAAACAAATTGCCAAAAGAATGGCCGCTCAAGCCCTCACCTTCGGTAAACCGAAAGCGAAACAGATCCGTAACCAAGGCTTCGTCATCGGCCAACGCCACCAAGCAGTTACGAATATCGCCCGGCGGCAACACACCCAACTCTTTTTGCAAACGGCCAGAAGAACCACCGTCGTCGCTCACCGTCACAACAGCCGTCAAGTTGCTCGTGCTCCGCTTCAAGCCGCGCAACAGCGTCGATAGGCCCGTCCCGCCACCGATGGCAACGATCTTATACCCCTGCTGCAAACGCATGCCCGTCAACGCCGAGCGGACGCCCTCGCGTCCACGATTGCGCGCAACGCGAATCGTCGAGCGCAGCCACAACCAAACCCCCGAAACCATCAAACCCAAACCGACAACACCGAAAATCCACGTCAAATACGCCGGCGGGAAATAATCATCCACGAAGTCATCGAACATCTCGTTGATATGGATGCCCGTGCCTTCGGCGATCAACCAACGGATAATCGCATCAACGAGCAATAGGATGCCCAGCGCCGCTACCAATGCCCAACGCTTCACGCCCAGGCCCGGCAACAGCCACTGCAGCCAGCCGGCGATGCGTTTCTTCATGCGTTCCCCAAATCGCGCGCGTCAAAGGTCAGCTCGACCGACGGATCGTCCGAGAAACGCTCCATCAATCGCCTCGCGACGTAGACCGAACGATGCCGCCCGCCGGTGCAGCCCACCCCGACCGTCAAATGCGACTTCGGCTCGGCAACATACAACGGCAACAAAAACGACAACAAATCGCCGGCGTGCTCCAAAAACGGTTCCAAAGAAGCATCCGCAGCGATAAACGAAGCCACCGCCTCATCATCGCCGGTCAGCGCAGCCAGCTCGGCAACATAATTGGGATTCCGCAAAAACCGCACGTCGAAGAGCAAATCCAAATCGGTCGGCAGCCCATACTTGAAGCCAAACGCCACAAAGGTCAGGGCCAGTCGCATTGGATGCTCGCGCGCAAACGCCGCCGCGATCCGATTCTTTAACGCGGAATGCGTCAAAGAAGAAGTGTCGATCACGACATCGGCGCGTTCGCGCAGCGGCGCGACCACGCGTCGATCCGCCGCGATCGCATCGGGCAACGAACCGGCTGCTTGCGCGAGCGGATGTCGCCGGCGCGTCGTGCTAAAGCGTCGCACCAGCACATCGTCGCGCGCGTCCAGATACAACACGCGTGCGCCGTGCGTTGTAATAACGTGATCGATCGCTGCCAACGGGTCGCCAAGATTCCGTCCACCGCGCAAATCGAGCGCGATCGCGACGTCGGTCACACCTGCCGCCGCCAACGCGGCGACAGCGGAGTCCAGCACCGCGGGAGGTAGGTGCTCGATGCCGTAAAATCCCAAATCTTCAAACGATTTCATTGCTTGACTCTGTCCGGCGCCCGACGGCCCGGCGACGAAGACCACTCGGGGCTGACTCATATGAAACTGTTTTCGCCCGCGCGAGCCAACGCCCTTATTCCGAAGCTCGCGCCGATGGTCGACGAACTGCTGCACCGTCGCCGCGAGCTAGCCATCAAGCTGCTCGAATCCGATCCGGCACTGCATCCCGTGTGGCGCTTCGAGATGCCGCGACTGGCGGGCGTTCGCTCGCCGTTTCCGACCCCGCGCTTCGGAGAACTCAAATTAGAAATCCATCGATTGATCCATAGGATCGAATCGCTGGGCTGCGTGGTCAAAGACATCGACCTAGGGTTGATCGACTTTCCGTCCTCTCGCGAAGGCGAGCCGTGTTATCTGTGCTGGAAAGCCGGCGAGCCGGTGGTGGCCTACTGGCATGGCGTCGACGAGGGATTCGCGACGCGCCGCCCGCTCGCATAAAACGGACGGCAGAGATGCCGCGGCCGGAGCTATCCGGCCGTTACGCCTTCGCCGGCCTCGAATGCAATGAAGTCCTCGGCCAATCCCTGGAGGCGCACCTCGCCAAACTCGGCCGTGTATGCTCCGGCCTCCGCGCCGGTGATTTTGCCGACCTCCGGGACGCCCGCCAACTGCGGGATCTTCCCTCGGATTTCGTCGGGGATTCGAACCTTGTCGCCGATCGAGAGCGTGCCCTGATCGAACAGCCCGTTGAGACTTTCGAGCAGCATCGGTAGCGGGATCCCGTAATCTTCGCTCACCGCTCCGATCGTGTGGGTCTCGCTGATCGCACAATTCGAGCAACCGCCGAGGTGGAATCGGGCGAAGACGCGCCGCGCCCCCGCGTGGACTTTGAATGCCTGGTCGACGGTCATGTCGGGCGTGAAATGCTGTACGCTCATCGATTTAGTATAACGGATGCGCCCCCGCTGCGGTTGCGACACGACTCGCCCCAGATGGTCGGATATGTTAGACTAGTCAGATGAAAAAGACCATCGGTCTCGCTGAAGCAAAGACCCACTTTTCTGAGGTGATCGAACGCGTGGTTGCCGGGCAGACCATTACCATTCTCAAAAATGGCAAACCGGCGGCTGAGATCCGGCCGGTTCTGGAAGTCGACCCCAAGGAGACGGTTGCCCGGATCCGAGCGATCCGCGAGCGCGTCGCGAAATATCAAGCCGGACGCAGTGTTTCCGAAGAAAGGCGCCCCCGTCTGCGTGACCTTGCCCACGAAGGTCACCCGCACTGACATGTTCGTGATCGACGTCTCGACCGCGTTGAAGTGGTTCCTTGCGGACGAAATAAGCGCGGAAGCTGACACCGTTCTCGGGCGGGTAGAGAACGGTGAAGTTGCCGTCGCTCCCGATATCTTCCGTCTGGAAATTCAAAACGCTCTGTTGTCCGCGGAGCGCAACGATCGTATTTCTCAAGACGACGTAGAAGCAGCACTCATCGAACTTCGAAATTTGCCGATTCGTCTGGTGCTAAGTGCCGATCGATTTATTCCCGGAGGCGAACTCGAGCTCGCTCGTGGCTACGGCTTAAGCACCTACGAAACTTCGTACATCGTTTGCGCCGATAATCTTAACGCCGAACTGGTGACGGCCGACGCGCCGCTCGACCATGCGGCGCGAAACTTGGGTATCAAAACCATTCTTGTGTAGAACAGGTTAGTTCAGGTCGTTCATCTCATCGGGCGTGAGTTCGATCTGCGCGGCGGCCATGTTTTCATCGAAGTGCCCGATGGAAGAAGTGCCCGGAATCGGTAGGATTTGCGGCGAGCGCGTCAGCAGCCACGCCAGCGCGATTTGGGTGGGTGTCGCGTCGTGCGCCTTGGCGATCCGGCCGAGCGCATCGTGCTTGGGCGTGCCCTCGCCTCCAAGGGGAAACCACGGCAAGAACGCCAGACCCTGGCGCTCGCATTCATCGATTAGCGCTTCGGAGCTGCGATCCGCAACGTTGTACCGGTTTTGCACCGAGACGATCGTCGCCGTCTTTTGCGCCTCGTGCAATTCCGCGACGTCGACCTCCGAGAGGCCGATATGTCGAATCTTGCCCGCCTGTTGTAGTTCGACAAGCGCGCCGAGCGACTCGGCGACAGGAACGGCCGGATCGATGCGATGCAGTTGCAGCAAGTCGATGCGATCCAACTTGAGGCGCTTCAGGCTGCCTTCCACCGCCTCGCGCAAATGGCTCGGGTGGCCATTTTCGTCCCATTTGCCGGGGCCCGGGCGTTCGAACCCGGCCTTGGTGGCGATAACGACACCATCACGATATGGGGCCAACGCTTCAGCGATGAGTTCTTCGCTGACATACGGCCCGTACGAATCGGCCGTGTCGATAAAGTTGACGCCCGATTCCACCACGTGTTTCAACAGCCGGACCGCACCGCCGCGGTCTTTGGGTTCGCCCCAGATACCCTCGCCGGTAATGCGCATCGCGCCGAAGCCAAGCCGATGCACCGCGAGGTCGTTGCCGATCGTGATCTTCCCACCTAGTTTGTCCATAGCGTTCGTAGCGTTTCCAGGCGACGCTCGTGGTAAACGCAGGAGGCGCCTTGCAACGGGTCGCCGCCGCTGCCGTCGAATCGTTCCGCCACGATGAGCAGCAACGTTTCGAACGCGACCGGTTTCGCACGATCCGCCGGGGTTTTGATAGCCCTCGCCATGTGCTCGGCCTGCAACGGCATCTCGCCGGCTGCGCCAACGCCATCCACCGTGTCGACGGCGCGAACGTCTGCACCGGGGGAAAAACTGAGATCGAAGCAGTTCGAATACATCATCAACAATTACGGCAGCTATGCCGGTATTTTCAATTACCCGAAGAGCACTAAGCAGATTGGTACGATCTCGAACGTCGGCGGCCAAGGATGCACCAACGTGCAGTACGGGGTTGGGAAGAAGACGTTCTGGATCATGGCCGGCGCCGATCAAATGACCGAGTACGAGGTTCCGCAGAAGCCGATCAAAACGCTATCGATTGCATCCGGACAGCCGTCTAGCTGCGCCATGAACAAACAGGGCGACCTCGCGGTCGGAAACTTGAAGAACGGCGAGATCATCATTTTTAAGAACGCGAGCGGAACGGGCACCGTGATCCCGACCGATTTAGCCGAAGAATATTTCGACGCGTACGACGGCAAGGGAAATCTATTCTTTGACGGCTTGAGCCGGCTCAGCCATTTCGAGCTGTACGAAATTCCGAATGGGACCACCACGATCGAGTCGATCGCGACGAGCAACATCGTCGATTACCCCGGCTCCGTGCAGTGGGATGGAAAATACTTGACCGTTTTAGATCAAGTACAAAGCCTGATTTATCGATATACGATTAAGGGAACGACGGCGACGCTAAAGGGTACCGTAACCCTAAAAGGTGCCGGCGATTGCACGCAAACGTGGATAGCCGTCGGCGTGGTGTACTGTGCGGACGCCGCCAACGACGACGGAGAGGTGTACGCCTACCCGGCCGGCGGTTCGCCGATTGCCGTATTATCCGGCAATTTCGACTTACCGCTCGGCGCGGTGGCGGTAGAGAAGTAAGCTTCGCGACGCGGTCTAATCGCCGTCGTCGATCGGCTCGTAGATGATCCTCTCGTGCATGAAATGCGATTTCTTCAGGGCCGTCGGTATGACGGTAAACTTCCGCGGCTTGATCGAGAAGTCGAACATATCGGCGATTGAAGTCGCGCGCGAATCGTTGTTCGGGAAGCTTGGCGAGCCCATGCGTCCCAGGCCGAAGTTATCCTCGGTGAAGACCAGGATGCTGGCGAACTCGTACTGCGTCGTAGAAATCGTGTGCGCTTTGACGTACGGCGAAATCACCAACATCGGAACGCGGAAACCGAGGCCACCCTGGTCGTCGAAGAACGCCGGCGGTACCGGGTCGAAAAATCCGCCGAAATCGTCCCACGTCACGACGATCGCGGTCGAGTTCCAATACGGGCTCTGTCCGACCGCGTTGACGACCGAACCGACCCAGTCCGGACCGTTGTCTTCCGACGACGGCTTGTGCGGATGGTCCGAATCCACTTGCGTCGGGATCAGCCAACTCACCGCCGGCAGCGTTCCGCCGCTGATATCGTTGAAGATGTTCGTCTGCGGCATCGAGACGTTTTTCTTCCAGTCGGGCCCGTTGTAAATTTCGCTGAGCGCGGCGGCGGCATTCCATTCTGCACCAGCCGTATGCGGCTTATAAGGCGGCGCATAATACTTCCAACTAACGCCGGCGGCGTCGAGCAGATCCGGCATCGTCTTATCCGGATATGTCAAGCACGGTGCCGGACCACCCATATAAACATATTGCCCGGCCGTCGTTAGAATGTTGGTAAACGCATCCTTGGCGCTGCATCCCCAGTTGCCGTTCGTGTTGGGGAGGTCGATGAGCGCGCATTCCGGTTCGTTTTTGCCGCACTTTGTATCGACCAGCATCGAACCGCCCTCGATGAGATCTTGATGCGCGGTGAAGCTTGCGCTGCCTTGGGTTTGGAACATGTGATCGGCGATCCCGTACTGTTTTGCCATCGCCCAATACGGCTTTATATACATCGGGTTGACGTATTGATACGGTCCCGTGCTGGCCGGATTGTTTCCGTCGACACCGACGAGGTTGAAGCCGTCCATCATGCACGACGTTTTCGGATACGTATCTTTTCCGTCGCACGCGTAGTTGTAGGCTCGCGAATCGTGATTGTAGTCGGCCGACGGGAGGGTAGACTCGGTAAGCGCCACCGGCGTCTTGACGTGGTTCGGCCCCTTTAAGTAGTAACCGGTCGTAGCGCCGGTCGTACCCGGAAACGTTGCGAACAAGTTGTTAAAGGTCCGGTTTTCCTGAACCATGATGATCACGTGTTGAATCTTGCCGGAGCTCGCGCTCGGGCGAAGGATGCGAACGTTTTGGCCCGCGTCTTGGCGCGGTATCGCGGAGGGCGCTCCGCCGCCCGAGCAAGCCTGCAACGCAAAGCTCGCCGTAACGATGACGGAGAAAAGCCGTACGCGGTTCATGGAGTGCCCCTTTTTAGCGTAGTGATTAGTCGCCGTCGTCGATCGGTTCGTAAATCACCTTCTCGTGCATGAAGTGCGACTTCTTTAAGTCTGACGGGATCATTTTGAACTTGCGCGGACCGCCCTTGAGCGTGAAGTCGAACATGTTCGCGATCGTTTGCGCTCGTGAATCGTTGTTCGGGAAACCCGGTGTCCCCATGCGTCCCAGGCCGAAGTTGTCTTCAATGAACACCAGGATGCTGGCAAACTCGTACTGCCTGTGCGAGATCTTGTGCTGCGGGACCCACGGCGAGATCACCAGCATTGGGACGCGGAAACCGAGTCCGCCTTGATTGTCGAAAAATGCCGGCTGTACCGGATCGTAAAATCCGCCGAAGTCGTCCCACGTTACGATGATCGCGGTCGAATCCCAATAGCCGCTTTCGCCGATCGCGTTGACAACCGAGGCCACCCAATCCGGTCCGTCGTCTTCCGACGTCGGAAGGTGCGGGTGATCCGAATCGACTTGCGTGGGAATCAACCAGCTAACCGAAGGCAGCGTGCCGGCGGTGATGTCGTTGAAAATGTTGGTCTGCGGCATCGAGACGTTCTTTGCCCAGTCCGGCCCGTGGTAGACTTCGTCCAACGCGGCGGGCGCGTTCCATTCGGCTCCCGCCGTACCGCCAACATATTTGGGCGCGTAGTATTTCCAGCTCACGCCGGCCGCATCCAGGATGTCGGGCATCGTTTTGTCCGGGTAGGTCAGACACGGAAACGGGCCTTGTTCATATAACCAATCGCCCGAGGTCGTGATCAAATCCGTCACCGCTTTTTTCTTGTAACCACAACCCCAATTGTTATTTTCGTCCGGGAGGTCGATCAGCGCGCATTCGGGCTCGGACGAACCGCAGTTGCTATTGACGATCTCCGATCCACCTTCGATCAAATCTTGGTGTGCGGTGAAGCTAGCGCTTCCTTGAGTTTGGAACATCTCATCGGCGATGCCGTACTCTTTTGCCAATGTCCAATACGGTTGGATGTAGGTCGGGTTAACGTATTGGTACGGACCTAAGCCGGCCGGACTGTTTCCGTTGATGCCCTCGAGGTTAAAGCCGTCCATCGTGCACGACGTTTTCGGGTACGTGTCTTTGCCGTCGCAGCCATAGTTGTACGCTCGCGAATCGTGGTTGTAGTCGAGCGTTGGGAGCGTATTTTCTTTCAGCGTAACCTGGGTCCGGACGTGATTTGGACCCTTTTGATAGTAACCGGTTGTCGTTCCGGTCGTTCCGGGGAACGTCGCGAACAGATTGTTGAAGGTGCGGTTCTCTTGAACCATCACGATCACGTGTTTGATAGGTGTGTTGGTGGCACCCGGCCTAATCACACGATAGTTCCCGGCCACCTGACTTGGCGAGACCGGCGCTCCGGCTCCGGAACCCGAGCATGCCTGAAGCGCAAAGCTAGCGGTAACGAAGATGGCAGCAAGACGTGCACGGTTCATAAGTGAGCCCCTTTCAGCGTTGCCCCAGACTTCGCGTGGGCTACACGCGGGCCTTCGTCAAATTTATTGACTCTTGTCAGCCTTTGATCGCTTGGTTGTGTAGAGCGGGGAGCGCGCCGGTAAGCCGGATTCTGTCGGGGAACGATTGCTCGTTCCCGGATGACCATCTATCTGGGGCCGCCGTTACCGTCGACCTCGGTGCGATGTAGCTCTACGGACGGGCCGTCCGCCTCTTTCGAGGATACGAGCGATCTTGCTTCAGGTGGGGTTTACCCGAGCCCGCGTCACCGCGATGCTCCGTGAGCTCTTACCTCACGATTTCACCCTTGCTTACACGAATGTAAGCGGTATGTTTCTGTGGCACTTTCCTTCGAGTTTCCCCGACAGGACGTTATCCTGCACCTTGCCCGATGAAGCCCGGACTTTCCTCACCCCGCAAAGGGCGCGGTCATCTGGCGCGTTCCCGCGTTCATATTATACAACGTGTGGCTGCGAAAACCCATCGCTAGCGCGGACGATCACCGTTATCTTGGCCTCTGCGAAATTCGGACTAGACTTAGTTCACTAGTTCACAATTTGGCAATATGCAGAAACGTCGAGTTTCGGGTCTTTCGGGCAGAAAATATTCGCTATGAACTTCGACTCCGGCGCCGCGACGCTTCGAAGGAGCGGTTGAAAGCTGTTTTGGGCGAATTGCGGGACGGATCGAGGTCCGAAGTCTAACAATTAGAGCTCGCTGACCCGAATCGGAGGCTTGACGACGCCCTTCCGAACCTGAACACATCGTCAGAAGGCTGCGAACTGACCGATTTCGATATGAACGTTTTGTTACAGAAATGTGAATTGGTGGACTAGACTTAGTTCGAATTTGTCAGTGCGCGAAAACAGCATACATCGCGCTTAAGATGAGCCCGCAACTAGCAGCGCAAGCGCGTCGTACCATCGCACTTGATCTTCACGCGAGTAATGCGCGTTGGCACCACTTGGATTCGGCGCTAGAAAGACGCGCGTGCCACCAACTTGCAGCGGCTGCAACCCCAATTCGATGGGCGCAGAATCGGCGACAAGAGCATCGCGAACGTGTCGATACCCCGTAACACCGTGGAAGCAGGCAAAACGCGGCTCGAACGCACGCAGCTTGCGCAATAACGTAGCAACGCCGCTAGCAAACTCGCGCGGCCTCACCTCGGCCGCCTTCGCGGTAGGGCGTCCCACGACATCGGTAAACCCAAAACCGTAACGCAGCAACTGCCGGTCGTGTTCGACCCCCAACGAATCCACGCCGAGACCGGCGCGAGCCGAAGCGCTCAGCCTAGAGCGGGAAAATGATGGCCAAAACTTATTTCCCGGCCGCGCAAAATTATGCCCATGTTCCACCGAGTAGATCGATGGGTTTATACCAACGAAGACAACGGCGAGATTCGGCACGAGGCTTTCCAGCGACCCCACGATTATCGCGGTTGTGCTGGGATTCTGTAGGCGATAACCCTCCCAAGAATAACGCCGGCGACCCAACCAACGATAATGCCGAGGAAGATCGTCGTAGGCGCAACGGCGACGATTTGATGCGTCCCGCGCACGTCCACGAAAACGTTGGTAACATCCGAAGGCGCGCCCGAGGTCATGATGTTTCCGATCGCGCAACCCGTAACCGTGCCAAGAATGCCAAAGAAATCCCGTATGCCGCTCTTGCGCTCGAGCGGCGAGAGGCGACGCCAGCGATACAACATTCCAAATAGAAACATCGCGCCCAAAACGCCGTAAGCCGCCACGAAAAAGCCGAAATATATGCGCGCGGCTACCAAACCTTCGCCAAGCGGCACGAAGTGCAGATATAGTTGCAGGGCAAATACCTGCGCGATCAGTCCCGCGAGCGCCATGAAATTCAGCGTCATCATGACGCGATTCGGCTCGAAATAACTTCGAAATAAACGGAAGTGCGTCCACCAAAACCGCACGACCACCGCGAACGTGATGAAAAACGCGACGAGTCCGAGCGGCCGAACGACGAAATCGATGGCGTGCGGCGGAATGACGAGGCTCAGTCCGAGTTGCGCCAGGCTGAACCCGATCACGATATCTGAGAATCCCTCGAGCCGGCGAACCACCAGTTCGTGTCCGTGCTCGGGCGACGTCGTTTCAATGCTTATCGGCATCGCTTTCCTACATGCGCCGGAGGCGACGCGCACCCTCGCGGGTGGGGCAACCCGAACCACCCCGCCGAAGAAGTAGGTGATGAACTCGAGAAGACCGACCATCGCGCTCGCGGCGGTATTCGCGCTGGCCACCTGTCCCGCGATAGCAGCCACAACCGCCGCGGCTGCTGCAGCAGCCGCAAAATTCAATGCCCAGGTCATCGCGCTCGTCAAGGCCACGCCGAAGCTCAAAATCGACAAGACCGTTCCGCCCTCCGCAGGCTTCGATACGAAAACGCAACCGTATGTCAACGTTCTTGGCGTCCCAGAAGGGCAGGCCGTCGGCGGTTACCTCGAAAGCGACGGCGCGCACCACGGAATGCTGACCAACGGGTACATCGTGCTCGCCGTTCCGCTCGAGAGTGGCGGCAGCGGCGGCGTCTTCACGCAGATCGTCTTCGCTCGCCAAAAAGGCTACGCAAAGTATGTGTACGCGGGATACGTCAGCTCGGCCGGTCACCTTAGCGTGCAAATCAAGAACGGCACGATCGTCGCTACGCTTCCGTATTACGCCGAGAGAGATCCGAACTGTTGCCCGTCAAAAATGATCGTGCAAACGTACGCGGTGCAAGGCGGTGCGCTGCACAAGCTCTCCGATAAAACGGTCCCGACGCCCAAGCCGCGCTAGTCACGCTGAAGGCGCCGGCTCGTTCTCACTCTAAGTATCGTTGGAAATTCAGAGAGGGACTCGAGATGCCATATAGACGTTCGTTCATAACAATTGCCGTCTCGCTATTAGCCGGCTGCTCCAATCAAGGCGCCGCAACCAATCCACAACTCAACGCCGGTGCGCCAATCCAAGCGCAAACGCAGCGAGCAAGCGGCGTGCGGTCGGACGCGATTTCGTTCCAGGTCTACACCGCCGGTCAAACGTCCGGCTTCCCAAATACGGCCAGCGCGTTCGATATCGCGGCCGGACCAAATCAAACGATGTGGTTTACCGATCCCAGCACGCCGGCGATCGGACGAATCGACTCGAGCGGCACGATTACCGAGTTTACCACCGGATTACTCGCTGGCGCCGAGCCGTATGCGATTGCCGCCGGCCCCGACGGCAATATGTATTTTTCGGATTACACCGGCATCAGAATCGGCAAAGTAACGCCCGACGGAACGATCAAAGAATACTCCGCGAACGCTAAATTTAACGATACGTTTTCCAAAGGCATCTCGTTCGGACCCGACGCCCGCCCGTGGGTCGTCGGATTCGGCGAACCATCCGTTATCGCGCATTTGAACGCAAACGGATCGATCGGCATCCACACCTTGCCGAAGTTCTTTACCCCCGACGGTTCCCTGATCGGAGATGCCTCCGGGAACCTGTGGTTCTCGGGACAAGATCGTCATCAGCAAGCGCAACTGCTCGAACGCGTTGCGAGCACCGGCAAAATCAACAAGCTGCCGATGCACATGGTGGTGCAGCGTTTGCCGTGCTGTCCGAATCAGGCGGCGAAAATTATGGCGATCGGACCGGGAGGCGCGCCGTGGTTCACAACGCTCGACTATCTTAAGCGCGGGTCGACCGCGTTCCACTTGGGAACCGTAACGAGTAATGCCGTGCAGTTAGAGCGCCTCACGCACGCTGGCCTTGCCTGGTCTGCGTATCCGAGTGGGATGGCGGCTAGCGGCAACACCATTTGGGTAACCGGCGGCAACCCGTTCAAGAGTGAAGGCGCGCTGTGGCGTTTCGATGCCAAGCGCAATCAAACGGCGTATCCGCTTACCTACGATCCGTTTTCGGTGGCGGTCGACGCCGCCGGCCATCCGTGGTTTACCGCTGCGTTTAGCGGTAGCGCAAGCCAGATCGTCGAGGTCCTCGGAGCCCCTCGCTAGGACGCGCTAGGGCGGGGCACCGAAGCAAGCTCGATGCTCTCGCCCGGCTTACTCTGATGAGCTTGATAGCGGTCGCGCTCGCTGTTGCAGCCGCAAGCGCAACCACTGCGCCGTCGCCCGCGCCGTCTACCTCTCCGCCGCCCGCACCGCTAGCATCGTCGCGGACGGTCGTATCGAAACTCGACGCGGGACTGGCCGCCCTCACCGGCGGCAACGCCGGGCAAAGTCAATCGTTAGAGGTCGTTGTCGCAGAGAACGGGCGAATCGTCTACGAACGGGCTTTCGGATCGGTTGCGAGCACGACGCGTTTTCCGATCGCATCGATTACGAAAATGTTTACCGCCGTGTCGATCATGCAACTCGTCGAGCAAAAACGTATAAACCTCGACGCGGCCGTTGCGACGTATTTTCCATCGGCACCGTATGCCACTCAAATAACCGTGCGCGAACTGTTGCAGCACACGTCGGGTCTTTGGAACTACGCCGATTACGCCGTCAATTCGGGGATGGCAACCAAAGCCACGGCGCCCGACGCGATACTGAAAATGGTCGGCGGCTACCCGCTGACGTCGACTCCCGGCCAAAAGTGGGCGTATAGCAACACCGGGTACGTCGTGCTCGGCCGGATCGTCGAACGCGTTTCCGGCGAGCCACTGGCAAAATACGAACGCGAACACATCTACAACCCTGCGGGCATGACGGAAACCACGATGGGAATACCCACCGACGGGTCCGCGACGGCCGCCGGATATATGAGCGCGAACGGACCGCCGGCCGCAAACTATGACCGGTCGTGGTTTTTCGGATGCGGCGACATCGTATCGACCGCCGGCGATCTCGCGCGCTTCGATCTCGCGCTGATGAATGGAACCTTGCTCGCCCCGGCCACCTTCACGCAAATGCAAACCGAAACCGTGCCCGCGCAGCAATACACGCAGGGCCTAGGTTTGGCTATCTATTCTTCGTTGGGCATGACGTTCGTCGGTCACCACGGCGGCGTGCCGGGATACGAGACGCAAGATCAGATGCTGCCGTCGCAAGGCGTCGCCTGGATCGTTCTTTCGAACGCGTTCGATTTTGGAACCTATCGCGCCGATCGCGTCGTTCTCGGCGCGCTGTTTCCCACGTACATGGCCGCGTTAACTGCCTCGACGACGAAAGCGCGCGAAGATCACGGTGTGACGCAGCGCTTCGTTGCGGCGTTGACGGGCTTGATGCGCGGCTCGGTGGATCGGTCGCAGTACTCGGATGCGGCGAGCGCCGCGTTAACGCCGCAACTGCTGGCGCAAAGCTCGTCGGCGCTCGATTCGCTGGGCGATGTAACGAAGGTAGAGTTTATCGGAGGCAACGCAACCGCACAGGCGTCGCTCTACGAGTACCGCGTCAGCTATTCGACCGGAAAAACCTTGACGTGGCAGTTCGTGATCGATGCCGGCGGAAAAATCGCCGAAATCCTCGCAACGAACCCGACGTAGCCGGCCTCGCTAGCCCGCGTCGTTAGTACGCGAGCGTCGCCACCGCGACGGCAACATCGCCGCGCTCTAAAATGATTCGATGAATGCGCGACCGCGGACGCAACATCAACGTCGCCGTTTTCCCATCCGACGACATCGTTCCAAGATCGATCGCGGCGCCCGCGCCGTAGCCGAATGCGCGCAACGTGCCGCCCGGACGGTCAGCGATGATGTAGATCCACTTTCCGTCGCGTGCGTAGAGAATTTTGGCTGCCGGCGATCCGCCGAGCAGTGGCGTCATCGACACGTGATTGAAGTGGCTGTGCACCAACGTCGACAGCGCGACGTCCTCCGTGGCGATCTCGCGGTGCAGCCGGAATGATTGCCAACCTGCGTTAAGCAATGCGAGAACCAGCGCCGCAGCGATTGCATAGCGCACGACTCTTTCGGTGAGCCACGGTGTAAATGTTGAACTTGCGGATCGCTGTGAAGTGCGCGTCGATGTTCGCCCGGCCGAGCGCGAAGCGGTTGAGGTCGTTCGACGAATGGCCGCCGACCTGCTCAGCCGGCGTCCCAAATCGGCCGACGGTGCAATCGCGGGCAGTGCCTCGGCCAATGCGGCGGCAGTTAGCAGCGCGTCGTTCACGCGCGCGGCACACGTCGGACACCCTTCGATATGCTGTTCGACACGACGCGCCGAAACGGGGTCGAGCGCGCCGAGCGCATACAGCTCTGCGTCGTCGCCGAGGTGTGCGCCGTCTGCGTGGGGATTGATCTCGTCGCCGAGATGATCCATTAGCGTTGTCCTTCGGCGTCAGCTAGTTCGGCGCGAACTTTTCGCAGCGCCATCGCGATCCGGCTTTTGATGGTGCCCAGCGGCACGTTTAGCCGCTCGGCCACCTCGACATGCGTCTTGTTACCGTAGTAGGCCAGTACAAGCGCCTGACGTTGTTCGCCCGGCAGACGCTCCAACGCGACGCGCAGCCGCTCCGACTCGACCGGATCCACAACCGGCGCCTCCTCAACCGGGGCTGGCGCCAAACGGGCCGCTCGCTCCTCGCGTGCGCCGCGTCGCGAATCGCTCCGGATAGCGGCCAATGCTTCGTTGCGAACCGACGCGGCCAAATATGCCCGCAGCAACGGTCGATCGCCGGAAAATCGGTTCGACGCGCGCCACACGCGCAATAACGCGTCGTGCACGCAGTCTTCGGCCAGCGACGCTTCGCCGGTCACCTGGCGTGCGACGCTTACGAAGAGAACGGACCACTCCGAATAGACTCGCTCGAGCCCCTGCGGTCTTCGCTGGATGAAATCATCCACGAGTGCGTCCATGGGCTGGACGATACGGCTGCGGACTTCCCATCGCCTTGATATGCCGCCGCGAGGGGCCTTGGATGAGGCGTCGGCTCCGATATGAGCCAATGTCGGCAGCTCTTTTTGTCCACTAGAGAATTCGGACTAGAGTTAGTTCACTGGTTCTTCTGACGAGAATTTCGGCTGGAGCCCAAGCGAAGGTGCCCCGGATACGTCGTGCGGGACCCGAATTCGCTCGCCGATCCTAGATTCGCTGGTCAAGCCTGCCAGATTCGCTGATCAAAGCACCCTAGATTCCTCATTACGGACGCGAAGCGCCGGATCGCTTCGCTCGGCGGCCGAAATTCCGTAAAATCCAGGGACGGCACGGCGAAATTCGCCGGAGAGCGATTCCGGATGAATTTTTGCGTGTGAACGCGTCGTGTCAGAATTGTGAACCTCGACGGGACTAATCCACCCACAAGCCCGGCGACATACACCCAACATGAAGTCAATCGCACTCGCCGTCCTAGCCGCAGCGGCCCTGCTCGCCGCAACACCCACCGCCGCTGCGCCCCAAGCCGCAACGACAGTCCACATCAAGAACTTCCAATACGTCCCGCAAAACATCACCATCCATCAAGGCGACAAGGTAACGTTCGTCAATGATGACGACGAAGCGCACACCGTCAGCGCAACCGACAAAACGTTCGATTCCGGCGGCCTCGACACCAACGAAAAGTGGCAGCATACGTTCAAAACGCCGGGCAAGCTCAGCTATTTCTGCGAGATGCACCCCTACATGAAAGGCACGGTAACCGTCATATGAAACGCGACGATTTTCTAAAACACGTAGCCTGGACTGGAACCGGCATCGCCTGGAGTCTCTCTGCTACAGGGGTGTTCAACGCCAAGCCTGCGCTCGCAAACACCGACGGCGTCTCCTTCGTGCAAATCAGCGACAGCCACATCGGCTTCGCGCGCCCCGAAAACCCCGACGTAGCCGGAACGCTCCAAAAAGCGATCGACGCAATCAACGCGATGCCGGTGCAGCCGTCGTTCGTCGTTCACACCGGCGACGTCACGCATCTTGCCAAGCCGGCGCAGTTCGACCAAGCAAAACAGCAACTAGCCACGCTCAAGGCGCCGCTCATCGTACTTCCCGGCGAAAACGACGTCATCGGCACCCCCGCAACGTTCCTGAGCGCCTTCGCACGAAAGGACGCGCCCAACGGCTGGTTCTCATGGGACCTGGGCGGCGCGCATTTCCTCGCCCTCATAAACGTCTTCAACTTCGAAATAGATGGAAAACTCGGCCAGCAACAACTCGACTTTATCGAAAAAGATCTCGCCGCCCAGAAATCATCCACGCCCATCGTCGTGTTCGCGCACGTTCCGCTGTATGCACTGTTTCCGCCGTGGGGTTGGACCACGGAGGACGGCGCACGCGTGATGGCCGCGCTCCGGCGTTTCGATGCTGTGACCGTTCTCAACGGCCACATCCATCAAATCGTGCAACACACGGACGGTAACATCAAGTTCGCAACTGCAGCCTCAACCGCGTATCCGCAACCAGCCCCCGGGACCGCGCCTAAACCTGGGCCGCTCCAAGTGCCGCCCGACAAACTGCTAAGCGTGCTCGGCTATCGAAGCGTCGCGATCGCCCCGGGCACGTCGACGGCAACGATCGCCGACAGATCGCTCTAGATCGGATCGGATCACGGCTTGACGGCGGTGTGCTGCGAGTACACCGCCCGCCAGCGGCTGCCGGAATAAATGAAGATGTCGCTCGACATCACACCCGTCTGCAGCCCGAGGCGTAAGGAATAGAACGTTACG
>DASXXU010000035.1:0-7804 GCA_036502885.1 Candidatus Tumulicola sp. | reverse complement strand
GAAACGTCGCGTCGATCTCGCCGCTTCGCAGCTGATTGAGAATAGTCGCGTGGCTCGGTACGAAACGAATGCTAATTCGTGCAATCTTTGGTTTGCCGCGGAAGTAAGAGCCGTTCGCGACAAGGTCGAGACGATCGCCTCGAATCCACTTCTCGACGCGATACGGTCCCGATCCGATCGGCGCAAGGTTAACAGCCGCTCCGTCTAGGCTGCGGTAACGTTGCAGCAAATGCTTCGGCAAGATCGGAGTGCCGTCGCCTCCGAAAAACGTTGCAACAATCGGAGCGTAGGGCCGTTTCAGCGTTACGCAAACCGTATAGCGGCTGCAAGCCGTGACCGACGATACCGGGTCGTAGAGCGATCTCGATGGAAGCGCATTTGCAGCGTCGATGCTCGCTCGATGCGTGAATACGACGTCGTCCGCCGTCAACGCATAACCGTCTTGCCAGAGTACATCTCGACGCAGCCGAAAGACGACGCGCTTTCCGTCGCGCGATATCCCGCCATTGTTCGTGGTCGGCACAGCTGCAGCGATGTCCGGCACGACCTGCTCGTTCGAATCGTATCGGGTTAACGACGAATACAGGAGATCGCCGATGTCTTTGGCGTCCGGCCCTTGCAGATACAGCGGGTTTAACGAGATCGGCTCCGATAGGCGCGCGACGATCAAACCGTCAGTTCGATTTTGCGCGGTTTGATGGTTGCCGCATCCGGCGAGTAGAAGCGCAGCTATCGCAGACGACAGAGCGCTACGACGCATCATGGTTTCTTTAGAGCCCAACAATGGTGTTCGAGTGAGTTCTGCGAACCGGGAAGCGTGCTCAAGTTGGCGCTGTCGGTGATCGTGCTGTTCCTCGCGATTTGGATCGTAATTCCGGGGCCAATCCTTCCGCTATTCGTCTTGACGGTTGGCGGAACCGAAGTGTGGCCGGTCTTAACGCTTCTCAGCGCGGTTGCCTTGTTCGTCGCATTACGTTCGCGCGACTCCATGCGCTGGGCAGCGGTCATCATATCGGTCGCAGCCATGTTATGCAGTTTGGCTCCTCCGGTCGCTTATGCGCTACGCGGCCCGTACGTTCCGTTAGCCGCGTTTCTCGTGCCGTCCGGCCGCGACAGCGGCGCGGACTCCCGGCCCGGCGTGCCGGTCGTTCTCGACATCTACGGCGGCGCGTGGGAGCACGGTTCGCCCCACAGCGACGCGAGGTTCGACGCCATCATTTCGTCCTGGGGTTATCGAGTCGTGGGATTGGACTATCCGCACGCGCCAGAAGCGCGGTGGCCGGCACAGCGTGACGCCATCCTTCGCGAGATCGATGCGCTGCCCGCGGGACGCATCGCGGTGATTGGGCATTCGTCGGGTGCGCAGTTGGCGATCATCGCGGCGGCGTTGCGTCGACATCGGATTAGCGGCGTGATCACCTATGAAAGTCCGGTCGATCTACAGATCGCGTACGAGCATCCGTCACAACCGGACGTCATCAATATCCGCGAGATCCTACTCGACCTGTGCGGCGGAACGCCGGAGCAGCAACCAGCGTGTTATCGAACCGCGTCGCCGCGTTATGTGGTGCGTTCGGGAATGCCGCCGGTATTGATGATTGCTGGCGGCCGCGACCACATCGCCTCAGTTTTCGGCGAACGCTATCTGCGTGATAAACTCCGAAACGATGGCGTCAGCATCACCTACGTCGAGCTTCCATGGGCGGAACATGCTTTCGAGGATGTCGTTACCGGGTTCCACGACCGCATCGCGCTGTGGTACGTCCGGCAATTTCTCGACCGGACGTTTAACCGGCAGTAAAGAACTCGATCGCTTGAGTCAGATCCACTCGGCCAGAGCGGTTTTTTCCCCGCCGGCCGTGCCGGTATTCACGGTTGTTTTCGGCTCCAGCAGCAACATCTTGGTCGGCATCGTGGCGACCGGTTTATGCTCCACGCCGTGCGGCATGATTAAGAATTCGCCCGGCCCGAAACGCTCGATATGCTCGCCGCTGGCGTCGCGATAATGCATCGCGATCTCACCCTCAATAACCATGAAGAGTTCGTCTTCAGAGTCGTGATGGTGCCACACGAACTCCCCGTCGACCCTTACCAGCTTGACGTGAAAGTCGTTGAGCTCGCCGACGATTTTCGGGTGCCACGTATCGTCGAACGCCGCAAACTTTTCGTTTAAGTTAACTTTTTGCATTTAGGGTTGCCAATGCTTGGGTTGCAGCCGGCGATTTCGGGCTCGCCAACAGTTCGGACTTGAGGGCCGAGCGAGCCACATCGGCTTTGTTCATCTTTATCGCGAGCTCGGCCAGTGCGAGATGCGGGGAGTAGTAGTATAGCGTCGGCATTTCCGAGTAGCCATTCAGCCGATCACCGCGGGCCGCGTCGGCCGAAGATCCCTCGAGGAGCGACAATGCTTTCGCATCGTCATGTTCGTTCAGCGCGATCTGCGCCCCGACCACCGACCGCATCGCGCTACCGAATGCAGCACGTGCGGGCTTCGACGCCGGCGCGATCGGTAGATCGGCTAGCGTCGCTGTCGCCTTGTCGTTCTGACCGAGTTTCGCATACGCGAGGGCGCGCGCGAAGGTCGCTGCCGTATCGTTGCCCTTCGAGTAGGGCAGCTCAAGAATCGCTTTCCAGTCTTGTGCGGCGACCAACGTACGCTCGATGAGCCACGGATCCCCGGCGCGACGTGCGACGGCGACCGCATCGGCCGCGTGGCCGGTTTGGATCATCGCGTAAATCAAGAATTCGACGTTGTGCGAGTGATAGTAACGCGGCGCGCTGTAGTAACCGGGATGGCAGCAATCGAACGCGGCGTAATCCATCGCTACGGAACGCGTGCCGACGTCAAGGCCCTCGTTATACATACCGACGTCGAAAAATGTATGGCCCGGCATGTGCGTCAAGTGCGAATCTTCCGGCGGAAGCGTAAAGCTCGCGAGCTTTATTGCAGCCGGTACTGCTACTTTGGAGTCTTTTGCGAACTGCGCGGTGTGAATGTAGAAGTGCAGCAGACCTGGGTTGTTTGGGAACTTCGCGAGATCCGCTTGAAACATCGGTAGCAGCGCGGCGAAGCTTCCGACGTACGCGGCGATTTTCGGCGCGGCCCACGTGTCGATATCCCCGGGTCGATCGCCGGCGGCAACGTACAACGCGGCTTCCGCATGCAGTGCCGCGACGTCCGGATCATCTGGATACGCTTTCTCAACTCTGGCCAGTGCATCGCGATACGCGACTTGCAACGCCGACGGCGCGAGCTTCGTCTTCGAAGCAAAACGTGCGTAGGCCGCGTCGATGAGCATCCGGTCCTCGGGCGTGGCGTTCGCTTCCATGTCCTTTGCGGCCGAAATCGCCTCGCGAGCTTGATTGTCGCGGTCGTCGGTCGCCGGAACGTTCAGATTCGGCGCATTGCTGAGCGCGATGCCCCAATACGCCATCGCCATCTTCGGATCCAGATCCGCTGCCGTGTAGAATTCGTGCTCGGCTGCCTCGGGGTTATAGGCGTAATAGTCGAGCAATCCGCGATCGAACGCTGCTTGCGCTGCCGAGTTTGACGACACGGCATGGTGGACGAGCGGGGAAGCCTGCGGCGAGGGCGCCATGGACTGCTGCGCCGCCGCGACCGCTGTCGCACCAATGAAAAACACGGGCAATAGGAAGACTGTAACACTCCGGTTCATGCGCTGAACTTCTCCGCGCGCCATCCACGCTACTCTGATGGTTACCGCGGCCGCATGACTAGAACGGTCCCCGTGCGAAGCGCTGCTTGGTGGAACCCGGCATGACGGACGTGCTCGATGCGCCGCTTCCGGCGCGCTTTTCATCCTACATCGCCCAATTACGACAAGATGCCGATGGCTCTCAAATGCTGCGCTACCCAGGTTTGACGTCGCAGCCATGGCACGATCCCGCGCAGTTTCCTTTGGTTTCTGCGCTCGAAAGTGCGGCAAAGCAAATCGCTGGCGAAGCGGCCGCAATCGACGCGCATACGTTCCATCGCGAAACGGAACCGATCCCCCGAACCGGGAGTTGGGACGTCTTTTTTCTATACGATCGCGGACGTCGCCACGAAGCAAACTGTCAGGCGTGCCCCGTTACCGCACAAATTATCGAAAAACATCGCACCGTTCGCGACCTGGCCGGCCTCGCGTATTTTTCGCGCATGGCGCCGCGAACGCGCGTCGCGAGCCATCACGGCCCAACCAACATGCGACTGCGCTGTCATCTCGGCATCGATGTCCCGCCCGATTGCGGTTTGATCGTCGCCGGCGAAGCGCGCTCATGGTCGGTTGGGAAATGCCTCGTCTTCGACGACAGCTTTCCGCACGAGGTTTGGAACGACAGCGCTTTCCCTCGCACCATTCTCGTCGTCGACCTTTGGCATCCAGATCTCAGTGAAGACGAGGTGCGGCTGCTACGGGGACTTCAACGTTACGCGGCCGGGCACGGTGCACAAGCCGCACGATCGTGGGCGCTCAACGCGCAAGCCGAATCGAAAGTACATCCGCCGCGTCCTTAATTGCGGGATCGTCGATGTCGAGCGGCTTAACGCCAGACCCCTTGATGGCAGAGAGATCCCACAAGCCCAGACTGGCCCACCGCGCGTCGTGATACGACCACCAGCGAATTCCGGCAACCGTCGATGACTTGAAAATGCCGAGCGCCCAAGTTTGAGTCTGTACGTAATCTCGTATGATGACGTTGGACGGGCGGAGCTTTCTCAAAAGCAACTCGTTTGGATCGTCGAGATCGGCTATGGGCGCTGTGTCGCCGACATCAAACCAGGCCAACGAGCGCCTCGAGTTAGGGTAGCCTACCAGTGGTCGTAACATATCGCGCGACCATTCCGTCCGGTATCTACCGCGATTAAACACTTCTGCGCACGCCCCGGCACCAGAATCGCTGGCATAGAGTACGTCGTACGAGCCTGGATTGTCGAGTCGCCCGTCGCCTTGCGGCGGAATAAATAAGACGCCGCCAGGATCTTGCGGTCGCGCGGCAGCGTCGTGGTATAGAACGCGATATAATCTCAGGCGAAAGCACCCGCGCCGATGCGCGACAGAACGGCGATAACCGCCGCCGGGCCGCGAAGCGCTAAAACGTTCAAGGGAATTGCTTCCCCGAGAAGTGGCTCGGGTTGACTAAGCCACGGTCCAACCTCATCGGGATAGAATATGCTTAACGCTCGATCTACGACGTATTCCAGATCGACGATTCGTTGTGCGATGGGTGCGCTGATTTTTTCCTCGCGTTTGATGCAACGACGCATCTGCGCAGCGTCCCACGTGAGCAACCTTGCGGTAGCGTTTTGTCCAAACGTCGCCACAAGCCGCGCAAGCTTTTCGTTTACGTCAAACGCCTGTGCCGCGTTCGGCTTGACTTCGATGTCGTGCGCGAGCAGAGGACTCCAGGCTCTCGCCGCCGCCATCCGCTTGCCGCGCTCAACTCGTTTTCGTTCAACCGACATGTCTGATGTTTCGCAGGGCCTCATTCTTACTCCTCGCTTACTGAGGAGTACCCCGACCTGCCTGCAAACCGATGTTTAAACGCCGGTCAGTTCACCCACGGTACGGCGCGACGCGGCTAGGATTTCATCTGCAAGCTTCGGATCGGCTTTCGCGACCGCGCGCGACACGATAATCGCTCCGATGGCTGCGGACGCAATGGTCAGCGCCCGCTCCCGGTCGCTTGCCGCTACATTCGAATCGCGCAAGTGGTGCTCGAGGTTCTCTGCGAACCGTTCGAAGCCGTCTGCAAACGCGCGACTAACTTTCTTCCCCTGGCGTGCGATCTCGCTACCAGATGCCGTCATGGCACAACCCGTCGCAAGACCGTCGCGATGGCGTTTGCTGAGATACCAATCGAGGTATTCAGCCAGATCGAACTTGTCGCCGGCCTCAACCACCCTGCGAGAGTAACCGCGCTCGAGCCCATCGGCGAGCGCCTCGGCCGCTAGCTCTTCCTTCGATCGGAACTGTGCGTAGAGCGCCCCGTGCGTTAACCCGGCCTCTTTACCAATATCTGCTACCCCGACGCCGTCGATGCCGCGTTGCTTGAAGAGCTTCCCGGCGGCCCGGAGCAAGGCGCGGCGGTTCTCGGCGGACTTCTGCTTGGTGACTTTCATCGCAATCATTATAACCGCAATCAAACCCATTGCCAAGGGCATCTCCGGATGTTATGATTGCGCTCACAATGAATAATGCCACGCAATTCTCGATCTCGCCCCAGACGGTGGCGCTGGTCACCGGGGCCAACCGCGGCATCGGCCGAGCCTACGCGGAGCATCTCGCGAAGGCCGGCGCTCGAGTTTACGCGGGGGCGCGGGACGTCTCGTCGCTGGCTTCGCTGGCTGCGCAATACCCGAATGTTCGGCCGGTCGCGATCGACGTAACAGATCTCGCATCGCTCGAAGCTGCGGCCGCCCGGTGCACCGATGTCAATCTGTTGATCAACAACGCCGGTGCAGCCCACCCGGGAGGCGTCACAAACAGCGACTCGCTCGACGCGGCGCGTGCCGATATGGAAGTGAACTATTTCGGCCTCCTCAGCATGACCCGCGCGTTTGCGCCCGTTCTCAGCGCCAACGCACCGTCGACGATGGTCAACGTACTGTCGATCGTCAGCCTGATCGGGATGCCGCTCATCGCGACGTACAGCGCTTCGAAGGCCGCTGCGCTCTCCGCTACGCGAGCGATCCGATCGGAACTTAGGCTCAACGGCGTACGCGTCGTGGGCGTCATGCCGGGTTTCGTCGACACCGACATGACCGAAGGACTCGAAGTCGATAAGATCTCCGCCAACGACGTTGTCGACGAGACATTCGCGGCGCTCGCGCGTGGCGACGAAGACGTGTATCCCGGCAATCAAGCCGTGGGACTCGCGCAAGGCTTCTTCTCCGACCACAAATCGCTCGAAAAGCAACTCGCGGCGATCTAGTCTTCGCTCGTGCCCAACGTAGTCGAGTTCGGCTCCCGCCGGCTCCTAATTGTCTTCGGCGTCATGATGGCCGCGTTGTTGCAAACGCTCGACGCGACGATCGTGAACGTTGCGTTACCGACGATCGAAGGCAACGTCGGTGCCAGCATCGATGAGGGCACATGGATTATCACGGGCTACATCATCTCCAACGTGGTCGTTATCCCGCTCGCTCCGTATCTGATGGCGCGGTTGGGCCGGCGGCAGTACTACGCAATCTGCATCGCCGGCTTTACGTTCGCATCGTTTCTATGCGGTACGGCCGGGACGCTGGGTGCGCTCATCTTCTATCGCGCCGTACAGGGCGCATTTGGCGGCGGCCTGATCGCAACGTCGCAAGTTATTCTGCGCGACACGTTTCCGAAGGAACAACTCGGGACGAGTTCGGGCATTTTCGCCCTCGCGTTAACCGTGGGGCCCGCGCTGGGACCAACCCTAGGCGGTTTTCTCACCGACAATTTCTCGTGGCAGTGGGTCTTCGACATCAACATCGTTCCAGGCGTCATCGCGCTCGCAATCGTCCTTACGACGCTGCGCAATCCGGCGGATCCCAAGCGCATGCCGTTCGACTCCATTGGCGTAGGGTTGTTGGCAATCGGCCTCGGTTCGATGCAGTTCGTGCTCGATGAAGGCGAACGGTACGACTGGTTCAGCGACGGCCGCATCCTGTTCGCGACAACTACCGCTGTTCTCGGCCTGGCGGCATTCGTTTACTGGGAACTGCGCGGCACCAAGACGCCCATCGTCGACCTGCGCATCTTCCGTTATCGCGTCGTGCAGCTGGGCGTGCCATGTGCGATCATGATCGGGGTCGTGCTATTCGGGCCGATCG
>DASXXU010000034.1:0-8327 GCA_036502885.1 Candidatus Tumulicola sp. | reverse complement strand
GGCCGGACAGTGGATGTGGCCGGCGCAGTATATCGAGACGCTTCATTCCTTCGCGCACGCCGATTTCGTAGAAAACGCCGCCAGAAGCGTTGGCCTTCCCGATGTGTTGATGCAAGCCGGAATGGCGATGCCGTACGCGGTCGCTGCGGGAGTGCTGCTGTTCCTTGGATCGATCCCGAGATTGCTCCGCGCGAATCTCGTTTCTTCTCTGGCGATCGTCTCCGTGCTTTGCGTTGCGATCAGCCCACACGCTTGGCACTACGCACCAGCGATTTCGCTACCGGCCATATTCTACATCATGAGAAGCGTTAATGAGCCCGCGAGAACGTGGATCGTAGCGGTCGCGTACGTCATAGGCTGCATCTCGCTGATCCATCTTCCCGGCTACACCACGTGGAATCCCGAGGCGATCGTCGTCCTAGGACTTACGGCGGTAGTGCTGTCGCCGTTGGCCGGAGAAGATGCCACCCATGTGCCGGAATATCAAGGATCTTCATAATTTCGCTCCGCCCGCTAACGAAGACGAGATTCGCGCTTCGGCGCTGCAGTACGTGCGAAAGATTAGCGGTGCGGTCCGTCCCTCGAAGGGCAACGAAGCTGCATTCGACCTGGCGCTCGAGCAAGTAACCGACGCGACGCGCGCGTTGTTGGCAAGCCTCGTTACGACGGCGCCCCCGCGCGATCGCACCATCGAAGCGGCAAAGGCGCGTGAGCGGTCGAGGCTGCGCTTCGGAACCGGCTAAAAAATCGCGGCGGCGCGCACCCGTTATTTGGTTCCAACCGGTGCGAAGACCGTAATCCGATTTCCGTAGAGGTTGTCGACGTAAACGTTACCGTTCGGGCCGAACAGCATTTGAATCGGCACCTTCACGTCTTGGCAAAGCGTCTTGGTTGGGCGCCCTGAATCCGGTACGTAAAAATTGATCGTGCCGTCCGCCAGGTCGCCGTTGCCGACGTAGAGATTGTTCGAACCGTCGAGCAATAGCGAGTTCGGTGCACTGACGTCGCGAAAGAGCTCGCGCGACGGCTTGTTGCTGCCGGGCGGAAACACTAAAACGCTGTTATCCTTTACGTTTCCAACATAGAGATTGTCGGAAGCGTCGATCGTGAGCGCTTGAGGATAGGCGATATCCTTGGTGATAAAGCGCGTTGGTTTCGTCTTACCTGGGGCGTACACCGCGACCTTGCTCGAACCGATGTTGCTCACGTATAAGTTTCCGGTAGAATCGAAGACCATTGCGAACGGAAAATCGAGCCCCTCTGAAATCGAGCGTTCCGGCGTGCTCGAACCGGGCGCGAACACGCTGAGAGAACTGTGCAGGTTCATTACGTATAGGTTTCCGCCGCCGTCGAAGGCCAACGCTTCGGGCGAGTCGACACCCGTTGTGAGCTCGCGCAGAAGCTTATATTTCCCGGGCGAATAGACGGTCACCGTTTCGTTCCCGCGATTCGCGACGTACAGGTTGCCGCTGGAGTCGAGTGCGAGGGCCGTTGGATGAGAGATGGCGCTAGTAACGATTTGGCTCGGTTTCTCCTCACCCGCGGCGTAGACCGTGAGGTCGTTCTTATCGAAATTGGCGACGACGAGATCGCCATCGCCATCGAAGAGGATGGCGCGTGGCTTGCCGACGCCTTCGGTGATCGTTTGGATCGGTTTCACGCACGCCGCTGGCGCGAGCGCCGATCGCGCGGCCGAGTTCGCGTTCGGCAGGGCGTTTTGGGACGAGTTAGCGCTCGAGCAGGCCGCCAGAACGACCAACGATGCACAAACAAACGTTTTCATTTAGTAATCTCTCCACAGGATTGCGGCGATGGTGCCTTCATCTTGGAAAACGCTGGTGATCCCCAAAATGTCCTTCACCTTGACGCCATTTACGGTCAGTTCGAAGGTGAGGTGGTGTCCGCTCTTCGTGGTGACATATCCGCCGTAGGCCTGCCCTTTAACTTCCATGAGGCCGCTGCCGGTGGGTTCGACGTATGTACCGGTTTTGGCGCGAACGTTGCCGGCTGCGCCCGCCAGCGTCGGATCCTTTTCGAAATCCTTAACGAAGCCGAGCGAGCCATCCACGCCCAGAATCGGTAGCGCATCGTAGAACGCTTGGTACGCGGGGCTCTTCGCGAGCCCGGTCAACATCTTGGTAACGGCGCCGTTGGTGGCGGTCGTATCGGCGTAACCGCTGCCGTCGATGAAGTGGTATTGGTTGGCCGGAATGCCCCATCGCGTTGCGAGATCTTTACGCGCGTACGCCAGCGCCGAATCCATCGAGTGCACGCCGTTTTTCACGCCGAGAAGAATGAGGCTCGTGTCGGCCCCGATGTTGTAGCTGATCTTCAAGATCAGCTTTGCATCCTGGCCGTAGCGCATGCCGGTAAGGGTTGCCACGCGATTAGCCGCTGCATACGAACCGGCGGCCGGCAGCAGTGCGGTCATGTTCTGCTGCACTACCGGCGCGGTCACCGTAACGCCGGCCGAACGCAACTGTTCGATGAACACGGTGCGCGCGTAGTTCGACGGTTGCACGATGCGAACGGTTTGCACCAGCGTCGGCGTGCCGGTTAACGGCGGTGTAAAGTTGCTCGGCAGATTCCCCACGATCGTCGAGCTGCAGCCGGGCGTTCCGATACATTGCGGCCGCGCCGACTGGATGTCCAACGTGTCTTTGCTGTTGGGATAGCTCACGCGCAGCCGGCTAACGACTTCCAACGCGGCCGAAACCGGCCGGTAGCTCGAACTCACCAGCGCGCCCGGCTGGCCGCCCGGCTTGATCGACACATCCACGACGTCGTCGTTCACGAAGATCGGACGAACCTTGAACTCGCCGCGGAATTCGTACGGAGCGAACAGCCGGTCGTCGATTACGACGTTGCCGGCGACGCGCTTGATGCCGGCCGCCCGCACCGCTTGCGCGAGCTGCGCATATCCGGCCAGCGGATTCGGCTTGGTCAGGATCGCGTTGCCGAGGCTATCGGCTTCGTTGTGGTCCCAGTTGCTCACCGCAATGCTTCCGTCGGGGTTCTTACGGCCGCCCATCGTGAGATCGCCGGATGCTACGACGATCAGGTTGCCGTGCAAGACGCCGCTGCGGTCGACGCTTCCAGTACGATACACCGGCGTGTCGTAGGTGTGGTCCGGCCCGATAGCGTTGAGCAGTTGGCCGATCGTAAACACCTTGCGTACCGAACCGATGTACAGTTGGCGGTCCGAGTTGAGATCGATCACGACCTTCGAACCGTCGAGCACACGGAAGCCCCACGTCGCGCCCTTGTACAGCGGCTTATCGAAGATGGTTTGGATGCTGGCGGGCACGCTGGTTGACGGCGTTTGCGCAACCCCACGAGTGGCGATGGCACCGATCGCGATGCCGGCACAAACGGCAAGTGCGGCGGCAGTGTACCGCGCGGATTTCGACATGGTTGGATCCCTCCGGGGGAGCCTCGTTCGGGGAGGGCGTGGGCTCGCCTGTTCGCCGCTGGCAGGTAGGGCAGACCCCCCATACTGCGACCGGGCCGCGATCGCTATGCTCGATGCGTGGCGACGACCTCGGATGCGCTGGCGCAAGCATTGCTGCAGCGTTTGCGCAGCTTGAACCGCGTCGAGCGGGGCGTGCTCTTTCGCGCCGCCGTCATCGGACGGCGATTCCGCTTGGCGTTGCTGTCAGCCACGACGGCTCTCTCGGAAGAGCGCGTGCGCGCCGCGCTCGAGAGCGCCTGCGCGCTGCAACTCGTCGTAGCTGAGAGCGATGAATGGTTTGCGTTCCGGCACGCTCTGACGCGCGACATCGCCTACGATGAGTTTGTCGAAACGCGCGTGCGGCCGATCCATCGACGGATCGCGCGCGTGCTCGAAGGCTGCGGCGAAGCGCATAGCGGTGCGCTCGACGATCTGGCGTATCATTCGTGGGCCGCCGGCGACGCGGCGCGCTGCATTCGTTATAACGAACTTGCGGGCGACCGGGCGGCAGCCGTGTTTGCCACGGACGACGCACAAACGTATTACAACCGTGCGCTCGACTTTGCCGGTGCGAACTCCGAACCGCACCGACGCTTAACCGGCAAACTTAGCGCCCTGGATGTCGCAGACTAAGCAACTCCAGGCGGCGGAACGTCCGAGCGCCAATGACCCGGATGCGGTGATCGTTCGACCCGTCCTCTGTCGCCCGTTCGTTGGAAGACGGGCCGAGCTGGCATACCTCAAAGAGCGACGGCTTGAGGCGGGCGCATCGCGCGGCGGCTTGGTGTTTATCGCCGGCGACGCGGGCCTGGGCAAAACGCGATTGATCGATGAGTTCTGCCGCTCGCTGGCATACTCGCGCTGGCGCATCACGCGCGGTCCGTGCCGCGAATATGGCGGACGCCCCTACGGCCCGATCCTGGATGCGCTCTCGAGCCTCGACGCAAGCGCCGCGCAGCTCACGCCGGCCGAATCTAAGCGGCAATATTTCGATACGATCGTGGATCGCTTCGCGGAAATCGCCGCGCGTAAGGCGTTGGTCGTTGTGATCGAAGATCTGCACTGGGCGGATGCGGCGACGCTCGATCTGCTCGCCTATCTCGGTTCGAAATTAGATCGTATGCGCATGTTGTTGCTGGCATCGTTTCGGCCCGACGATCTGTATGCCGAGCATCCGGCCGCCGCAGGCATCGAAAAGGTCGGCCGTTCGGCGCGCGCCGGTCGCATCGACCTCGCGCCGTTGGCCGGTTTGGAGTTGCGCACGTTCATCGATGAGGCGCTTGCGGGTTTTGCGCTCGACGACGAACGCCGTCGAGCGATCGCGCTAACGGGCGAAGGCAACCCATTTTTCACCGAGGAGTTGCTGAAAAACGCCGTTCAGGATGTTGCGGAGCGACGCGAACGTGGCGCGCGGGTGCCGCACAGCGTGCGCACGACGTTGCTCGAACGGTTACGTCCGTTCGACGGCGACGATCGCCGTATCATCACGCAAGCCGCCGTTATCGGCCGCACGTTCACGCTCGAGTTGCTCGCGTCGGTAGTAGAACTCGATGCCGAACGCGTCGTTCCGGCGTTGCGGCGTGCGCGCGATTTCCAATTGATCGAAGAGCTCGAGCCGAACGTGTTCCGCTTTCGGCACGGGCTGACGCGCGAAGCAATTTGCGGCAATTTCTTGCAAACGGAGTTGCGGCCGCTGCACCGCCGGATCGCCGAAACGCTCGAAAGCGTGGCCGAAGACGATCGCTCGATCGAAGCGTTAGCCTATCACTGGTGGGCCGCAGGCGACGACGAACGGTCGTATCGCTACAACGATTTGGCCGGCGATGCTGCACGCAAGGTGTACGCGCATGAGGACGCGATCGCGTTTTACCAGCGCGCGCTAGAAGCAGGCGGCCTGGAAGCGTTGCAACGCGGCGAGGTGCTCGAAAAGATCGCGAACCTTCGACTGATTCTGAGCACGGCCGAAGAAGGGCTGGCGGCGTATCGGGCCGCCGCCGACGCCTTCGAGCGGGCCGGGGCCTACGAGCGCGAAGCGGTGTGCCGCGTGCGCGAGGCCATGACGGCGTACACGATGCAGTTGGTCGATACCAGCGCTTCGTTGGAACGCATGCTCGAGCGTGTGGACAAATCGGAGTTTTTAGCGCGCGCGCGATTGCATTTGGGTATTGCGTGGATCTTGGCCGCGCTGCGGTTCCCCTCGCGAGCCAAAACACATCTCGCGCGGGTCGACCCGCGGGCACACGGCGTGGCCACCGATATTCGCGTTCGTTATCACAACGTGGCGGCGTGCGTTGCGACCGATCTCGGTGAATTGGACGACTTTCGGCGCGAACACGCGGCTTGGCTCGAGGCCGCGCGCGTGCACGGCGGCGGTGCGATCGCCGGCGTCTATTATAACGGCGCGAAATTCTTCGCGGCGTTTTGCTTGCACGAGGAAGCGCGCGCCAACATTCGCCAAGCGCTCGCGGCCGCACGCGAGTTCAAAAGCCGGCACGCCGAGGAGTGCGCGCACGCGACCGCCGCGTTGGTTTCGATCGTGAGCGGGGATCTCGCGGGCGCACGAAGCGCGTTGGACGCGGTGCCGCCGACGACCGACAACCTCGTCAACCTTACCTTTGCGCGTGCCGCCGGCACGGCGGTTGCGATCTACACCGGCGACGACGCATTGCTCGACACGTGGTTCGATCGATTCGATCAGTCGTTTGAATCGATCACCGAAATCGAATGCGGCTTCGGCTTTGCCGAGGTGCTGGTGCGCCGCGGCCGTCTACGCGAGGCACAGTCGCTGCTGCATCGCGTGCTCCCCGAGTGTGAGATGGTGCGAGGACAAGTGCTCGCGTTACTGGCCATCGCGCGTCACGGCGCGACCGAAGACCGTGTGCGGGCGCGCGAGTATTTGGCGCGGGCCGCTTCCGCGAGCGACGGTCTCGAAGGTCCAGCGCTGTTGCTGTTCGACGCGATCTGCGGCTGCAACGGCGATCCGGAACGGGCTAAACGCTTAGCATTCGATGCAGCCCAGGGCTTCGGCCGTTTTGGTACGCCGTTGCTCGAAGCGCAAGCGCTCGAACTCGCCGGTCAACCCGACGTTGCGCTCGTGTTGTACCGCCGCTGCGGCGCGACGTACGACGTGCGGCGTTTGGAGCCGCAGACCGCGCGCGCAACGGTTTCCACTGATCCCGAAGAACGAATCGACCGCCCGGAGCTGGCGGCACTGTCGGCCCGCGAACGCGAGATCGTCATACTAGCGGCCGACGGTGGCTCGAATCTGGACATCGCGCGCAGCCTCTCGATCAGCCACAAAACCGTCGAAAAACACCTCGGCTCCGCGTTTCAAAAGCTCGGCATCTCCTCGCGCCGCGAGCTTCGCCCGTATCTGGTAGGGTCGCCCACCCATACTACGCCGCGCAACGCTTCCGTAGGATAAGCGTGCACGGCCCACGTTGTGGCGCCGGCAGTTGTGAAAGGAAGCTTCGTGGTGATGCGCGGCATTCGAAAGATCGCTTCGGCGATCGCGCTCTTAGGATTTCCAGTACTCTTCGCGAGCGGCTGCGCGGCCTCGGGAACCGCCGGATCGCCGTTCACCCCAATCTCTCCGGCGGCAAATTTGCCGGTTTCGCCCGAGGCGCGCGGCGTCGCGCCGAATGCAAAAACGGTCGAGTGGCCGCAGTTCGGCTACAATCGGGGACATAGCGCTTACAACCCGCTCGAAACAACGATCGGCACCAACAACGTTTCGAAGCTGAAGATCGGCTGGAACGATTCGTCGATCATCCAACCCAGCGGCATCGTGTACGACAAGAACTTGTTGTACGTCAACGACATGGGCCAGACCAACGCCGGCCTGTACGCGTTCAACGCTGCAACCGGCGCGCAAAAGTGGTTCGCTAACGTCAACCTCAATGGGGGTTGGGGCAGCTTCAACCGGTCCGTTTCGGCGGTAGCCGGAAACATGGTCGTTACCCCGTGTAGCAACGGATCGACGACGCAGTTCTTAACCGGTTTGTGCGGTGTGAACGCGACCAACGGCAAGGTGGTGTGGAAGACCTACTGCACGCTGTACCAAGGTTCGGGATGCGAAGGCCTGATCAACGGCACGTCGCCGGCTTACGACGGCAAGAACGTGATCGTGCAGATCACGCAAGGCGTCAACGAGCAGCCCGATACCGAAGCGTTCAACCCGAAAACCGGCGCGAGCGTGTGGGACGTTGCTGGTATCTACCATTGCCCGGATGCCGGGTTGGGCAGCGGCGCGCCGCTACCGGTCGCCGGCGGAAACGTGCTCGCGGTGCTCGGCTGCCAAGGCACCAGCGGCGGAACGGAAATCTGCGCGCTGAACGCTGCATCCGGATCGCAAGCGTGGTGCTATCAGTCGCCCAACGTTTACGTGCAATCGATGATCGCCGATGCGACCAAGTTCTACGTGATTGTGCCGGGCGGAAGTACGAGCACGGTCATCGCGTTCAATGCGAAGTCCGGCGCACAGATCTGGAAGGCGAGCATTCCGGCGCAAAACGGATCCGTCATGGCGGTCGATCCAAACCGGCTGTACGTCGAAAACGGGGCCAACGGACTGTACGCCCTCAAGGCGAGCACCGGTAAACCGGTATGGAGTTATACCGCCAACGGTAACATGATCGTTGGTGGCTCGATTTCGGTGGCGAACGATATCGTGTACACCAACGGCGGCGGCGGAAACAACGACAACGTCGCAATCGCGGCCTTCAACTCGAAGTCCGGCAAGTTGATCTACTCGACCAGCTCGGTGAGCAACGGCTCGGCGCCGGCCACCGGCATCATCGTAAACGGAACGGTATACACCGGCTGCTACACGCTGTGTGCCTTCACGCTGCCGGGTAAATAGCCGGCCGTCAGCGCA
>DASXXU010000033.1:0-9534 GCA_036502885.1 Candidatus Tumulicola sp. | reverse complement strand
ACGCTATGCGACGAAATCGTTCTTCTGGATCGAGTGGGGCGGCTATCGCGATATCGCGGTCGAGCCGCACCATCATCGCGACCTATCGATGACGCCCGGCGACACGATCGACATGCAAATCGATGTCGCAACCACCGGGCCGAACGCGTGGCAACAAGCCACATTACATCTGACGGACGAAACCACCGGTTTCGTGCTACCCCCGAGGACGTTCCACTCAGAATGCGTGGATTGCGGAACGCCATACAGCCGGCCCGCAAAACTGTTCGGCAATACAGCAGAATGGATCACCGAAGCAACGTTCTACGACTACGGCCATCAAAACTTACCGAACACGCTGAACGATTTCGGTAAAGTCCGAATGTCGAAGGTCGTCGTCCGGGATCAGGACGGGACAGCATATACGCCGAGCCGTCCCAACGGCGCCAAGCCGAACGTCGACTGGATGACGTGGAACGGTAAACCGCTCGACAACAACGGTACGCTGCTAGCGTGCAGCTCGGCCGCCGGTGCACAGACGGTAACCTTCGCGCGCGCACCATACGTCATCGCGACGCCGGGAGAGCAAGGCGAACTCGAGCCCAAGCCGCAACACTGCTAGGCATGAATGCTGCCGTTGTTCGAGATGTAACGCGACCGCCGCAGTGGATCGAGTTTGCGGACCCATTACCCAACCAGAACGAAACCATCGTCACCGTGCGAGCGGCCGCCGTGAGCCCACTCGTTCGCGGACGCGCATCCGGCGCGCACTATAGCTCTTTGGGAGCGGACTCGTTCGTCGCGGGCGTCGACGGCGTGGGAATCGCCGCGGACGGACGCCGCGTGTTTTTCGGATTCGCACGACCACCGTTCGGTTCGATGGCCGAGCGTGCGCCCGTACGACTCGAAAACTGCGTCGACATTCCAGAGGATCTCGACGACGCCACCGCCGCCGCGCTCGGCAATCCGGGCATGTCATCATGGGTCGCGCTGCGCTCGCGCGCGGCGTTCGTTGCCGGCGAGTCGGTGCTGATCAACGGTGCTACCGGAACCGCGGGCCGGCTTGCCGTTCGGATCGCAAAACATCTTGGCGCGCGCTCGGTGGTCGTGACCGGCCGCTCGGCCGAGATCCTCGAATCGTTGCGCGCTGAAGGCGCCGACGATACGATTTCGCTCGCGCTCGAACCGTCCGAACTCGAAACGCGATTCGACGAAGCGTTGCGCGAGTACCAAGTGAACGTCGTACTCGACTACCTGTGGGGCGCTTCGGCCGAACGCATCATCGCGGCTATCGCACGCAACGATTCGGGAGCCGTCGCTCCACGCATTCGCTTCGTTCAGATCGGTGCGGTCAGCGGGCCCGAGATCGCTTTGCCCGCGGCGGTGCTGCGTTCTTCGGGCCTCGAGATCCTTGGCAGCGGGTTACGAAGCGTTTCGAACGCGACGCTGCTGGAGTCGATTGGCGAGATGTTACGTTGGGCTCGGAGCGCCGGCTTATCGGTCGACGTGGCGACCGCCCCGCTTTCGGATGTCGAAAACGCGTGGCAGCGCGATTGGGGTGCGAAGCGTCTCGTCCTGATCGCAGACCACTCGTGAAATAAGGAACCCCGCAAGATGCGGGGTTCGCGGCGTAGCTTCCGATGGTGTGGGGTTAGTGAAGGATGACCCGTCCGACGACGAAGGTGCCGTTGCTCCAGTGGCCGACCAGAGCGACGCGCTCACCCGGCTGGGGGGTTCCGCCCGTCGGGTAAATAACCGTTCCGTTGCGGAGGTCGACCGTCTGCGTCGCACCGTTGCGACGGGTAACGGTCAAGCGATACGGCGCGAAGTTCTGCACGACACCAACCATAACGTGCTGATGATCGTATTGAGTGCCGTTCCAACCCTCTTGCCAAGTTGTCCAGTTGGGATATCCGTACGCCTGCGCCGAGGCGGGGAGCGCCGCCCCGAACGTTCCGGCGAAAGCACCGAACGCCAGCGCAGCGATTGTCGTTTGCAGTAGATATTTCATACTTCTGGGATACCCCCCGAAACTGGGGGCAAACTTGGAGCTGCTCGCTTTTAGCCGCTCCTTAAGGAAGCGGCTACTGCGTACCGATGGTTTGATTAGCGTTGTTCAGCAAATAGATCTTGTCGGCATGGCGTATGCCGAGGGCCGCTTGGTCGTAGATGATACCGACGTACTGACCGGCCTTCACCGCAGACATCTGCATGGTCGTTTTGCCGTTGCTCGAAAATACTTGGTCGAACTTCGGCACGATCGTGAAGCTGAGCGTTTGCTTCGTCTTGGTGTTCTCAACTTTGATGTTGTTGGTAGAGACGTGGACGACGATTCCGTAGAACGTCGATGTCGTCATCGCGGAAGCGACGTACGGAACCGTCGCGAACAAGGCGAAAACCGCCGTAGCCGTTGCGGCAAAAAAGGATGATCTCATATGGCCCTTATTCCACAGAACCGCGGGCTTAACCGCCACCCGGGCGAGTCTCGCCGTGGCTGACGAAGCGTTCCAGGCGACGTTGTTTGCGGACGGCGGTTCGCGCGGGAACCCCGGACCGGCAGCCAGCGGATCGGTATTGCTGGACCCGGATGGCGAGCGGCTCGAGACGGTCGGCACTTACCTCAACGTGGCGACCAACAACGTAGCCGAGTGGACCGCGCTGGTGCAGGGTCTTGAAGCGGCACTACGCCTGGGGATCCGCCGGCTGGCGGTTCGGCTCGATTCGGAGCTGGTCGTCAAACAGATGACTGGGGAGTATCGGGTCAAGCACCCCGACCTGCAACCGCTGCATCGCCACGCCACCCGCCTATGGCGCAACTTCGAGCGCATCGAAATCCGCCACGTCCCACGCAAGCAGAATGCCGAGGCCGATGCCGTCGTCAATCAAGTTTTAGATGAGGCCGCAGCGTCTCGCGCCCAGGAGGCGCGCCTAACCTCCGAGTAGGCGGAAGGATGCGCAGATCGTCGCCCCTGGAATTGTTCATCGTCATCCTCATCGCGATCTTCGCAATCGTGGGCTGGCGCCTGTACGGCGGCCCTCACCCCGTCGCCGGTATCGGCCACGCGCAGAACGCTCCGAGCCGGCTGTACGCCAGCATGACCATCCACTACGCGCACCCGCCGATCTTCGAAGAGCGGTACTACATGCAAGATCTCGACGGCGTGTCCACCTTCGACTACAGCATTCGCGGGTACAACTGCCGGCTAGTGACGGTCAAAGCTCCGACGGGGCGTATCCACGATGTGAGCTTTTTCTTCGGTGGGCTGGATGAAGACGGGATCTGGCAGCTGACGAACGCGCCCCCGCTACCGCACCCTACTGCAACCTACACGGTCTACGTCAAACAGGTAGCCGATTTCAAGCAGGGCGATCGAACGGTCGTATTTTCGGATCCAGAGTATTGGACGACGCACGCGCCGCGTGAGGTGCAGCTGGACGTCTCGAAAGGCAACACCGATAACTTGTTGCGCCTGCAAGCGCAAAGCCCGGATCCGCGCTATCAGAAAATCGTAGAAGACTTTCGCGAGTTCGGACCGGACGAGTTCCGCCAAAACGTCGCACAAGCACAGGCACGAGCGAAAGAGAACGCGTGTCGCTGACGCGGCGCGGCAGCGTCCGTGCGCTGCTGGCACTCACTTTGACCGCTGCGATCGTCTTCGCGCTATATGAGATCGCGGAAAGCCCTTCGAGCCAACTGTTCGGCCGCACGATCGTCTCCGGACCCAAAGACGAACGTATCGTCGCGCTCACGTACGACGACGGGCCGAACCCGCCGTATACCGACGCCATCCTCGGCGTGCTCGAACACGAGCGGGTAAACGCGACATTTTTCGTTGTTGGCCGTGCGGTCGCTGCGTATCCGGCGGTGGTGCGGCGCGCGTACCGCGACGGCGACGCGATCGGGAACCACACCTGGAGTCACGGGCATTTGGTACTCTACGACTCGGCAGGTTTGCAGCAGACGTTACAACGCACGGATGCGGCGATATTTGCCGCTACCGGCTCGCGTCCGCGGATCATGCGACCGCCGTACGGCGGACGCGATTGGCTCGTGCTGGGTGAAGCGCGAAAGCTCGGCTATACGCCGGTTATGTGGTCGGTGCCGCTACCGCACGATTGGGAATACCCTTCGGCGGCGACGATCGCGGGACGCGTCTTACGATATGTAGGGAACGGATCGATCATCGATTTACACGATGGAAACCGCGGTATCATCTGCGCGCGCGAGGCGATTCCGGCTCACGTCTGCGACCGCAGCAGCGACGTCGCCGCAACGCAGATCATCGTCGAAACGCTCAAGCGTCGCGGCTACCGTTTCGTTACGATCCCCGAACTGTTACGCGCGGACGCCGGCGCGGCTACGCGTACACACGTCCGCGAAGGCGAATGAATCCGTCGGCATGATGACCGCTAGGATCGTGGTGCGTCCAATGGACGACCGGCAAGCGTCCCGGATCGTGCACCATTTCGCCGCAGACGTGAATGCGATCGCCGACGGCAACCGGACAACGAGGAGCGATCGAAACGTTATCGACGATCTCGACACGGCCGGCTGCGGTGCCGACATCGAAGGCTTCATGCATCGCGTGCGTCCGGTTGCCGAAGAAGAAGCGCGGTGCGGACGAAACCGTCCCATCGAAATCGACCTGCGCCGGCCGCCGTTGCGCGTACGCGCTGCTGATGTCCATCGCCCTAGTCGTTCACGCGCGTTACGTGCGCGACAAGAGCCTGCATGCGGCGACGCGAAGGAGCGCGCCGTATGAAAATCATCCGGACGGAACGGTTGCGTCTGGAACCGGTGCGTCCCGATAACTCAGCGGTGCTGTGGGAGGTGCTGCAGGCACCGGGGTTACGCGACTTTCAAGATTTGCCCACGGTCGACGCAGCCCAGTTTCGCCGTACCGTCGCGAGCCGTCCGCCTGCGTTGACGCCGAAGGCGGTCGGCCGTTTCGAGTGGCTCATCTACTTCAAGCACGCCAGCGAACACGAACCGCTCGGGTGGGTATCGTTGCGTATTGCCGATCGGGCCCCGACTAACGCGGAGATTGGTTACAGCGTCGTAAGTGAGCGGCGCGGGCACGGCATCGCGACCGAGGCCGTCGCCGCGATCTTGATCGAGGCGTTCGAAACGGCGCGGCTTCGCACCGTAAAAGCGTATTGCGTTCCGGACAACGCCCCCTCACGCCAGGTTCTTTCGCGCAACGGATTCGAGGATGAAGGCGTGATGCCGAACGGCGCGATGGTAGCCGGTCGCGCCGTCGATGTGGTCGGCCATTCCCTCGAACGAACACGTTGGGAAGCGATACGCGCGCGACCCGTCTCGAGCAAGCTGGCTTAAAGTTCGTCACCCCAACGTACGCTAACGCCGGCATCGTGCCGCGCCGCATAGCGTAACGGTAGTTCCCCACGCAGATATCTCGACAGCGGCTCGCAGACGACCGGCGGTATATTGCGTGCGGGCACGTCTACGAAAGCGATCCACGCGGCGCCGGTCACATGGTCGCCGCTCGAGGGTAGTTGCAACGCGCCGGGCCGAACGGTGGTGTGAAAGATGGCCGCAACGAAGTGCCGGTCGCCGTCGTAACTCTCGTTGACGTAGGCAAGCTCCGCGGCGACACCATGTAGCCCCGTTTCCTCGAGCAGTTCGCGTTGCGCCGTTTCCGATAACAGCTCGCCGAAACGCTGGCGTCCCCCGGGCAAGTTCCATAGCGGCTCGTCGTGGTTTGCATATCGTGACGCCACCATCAACACGGCGCCGTTGCGTATTACCAGCGCGTGGGCCAGATGCACGTGCGTCATGCGGCTCGATAGAGAGCGTCGATCGCGTCGACGTGCGGTTGCAGACGATAGCCTTGTGAGGCGGCCAGCGCTCTCGCACAAGCGCGTGCCCAGATATTCGTATCGCCATAGCGCACGATCGCCGCGGCTAATGCCTTTTCGTCGCCGCGCGGAACGACCGCACCCGCATCGGGCACGAGCCATTCGCCGATCGCGCCCGAGTCGTACCCTACGACCGGGCGGCCGCGAGCGAACGCTTCGATGCCGGCCAAACCAAACGGTTCGGCCCACAACGAGGGAACGGCGACCAGCGCCGACGCGTCGATGGCGTTGCGTAGGTGTCGAGCGTCGAGCCGCCCGAGCGCAATGACGCCAACGCCAAGCGTCGCTGCGAGCGCGAGCAACGCTTGCAGATCGGGGCCCGAACCCGCGACGTTCAAAACCGGACGACGATCACTCGCTATACGCGATAGCGCGCGAACCAGCGAACGGCCGCCTTTGGATGGAACGATTCGTCCGGCAAACAACACCGCGCCCGATGCGGTTCCAGGCGACGGCGTCTGCGCGAATGCATCGTCGGCGAGCGGCGGAGCAATCGCGATAATGCGGGTTGCGCCGTTGTCGCGAGCCAGGCACGCAACAAACTCCGAAAATGTAACCACGACATCCGCAGCACGTACGCCCGCGGCCAGCGCCTCGCGCAGTGCGATCAAACCGAACGTGCGAGGACGCGGTCCGTAGGCGCATCCGTCAGCCAGCGAATGCCAGCCGCAAGTCGTCGTTCCCATTCGTAGCGTGCAGATCGATTCATTGCGTGGATACAGCCTGTCACCGTTGGGACAGAACGGTCGATGATCGTGCAGATGATAGACGAATCGCCGACCGAAATCGCGCGCGGCCTGCACGACGCCGGCGTCCATAACGTTGTGTGCCGCAATGACATCCGGCGCAAAGGATGTGGCAACGGCTTCTAGGCGTTCGCGGGCTTCGGCCGACGGCGGATCGTGTTCGTCGCTCCACGGAAGTTGGAGATCGGGTACGCCGTAAGCGCCGCTCGTACCGACCGATCGTGCGACAACTAACACATCGTAACCGCGAGCGCGCAATGCCGGCAATAGGGCTCGTAAGTACGTCTCGGTTCCGCCTTCGGCGTCCACCCGTTCGCACAGGACGAGCAGTTTCACGCTGCGGCGGTCGCTCGAAATACTGCCAGATGCTGTTCGGTGCTTTCGTCCCAATCGAAATGCGTTGCGCGTTCCAAACCGAGCCGGCGCAGGCGATCGCGCAACGTTGCGTCGTCGTAGACTCGCCGCAGCGCGGTGGCCCATGCCGCCGCGTCGTCCGGCGGCGCGTATAGCGCCGCATCTGCGCCGACCTCCGGCAAGGAACCGGCCCGCGAAGCGATCGCGGGCGTGCCGCACGCCATCGCTTCGAGCAACGGCATTCCAAAGGTTTCGTGATACGACGCGAGCGCAAGCGCGATGGCGCCGCGGTACAGCGCGCGCAAGACATCGTTTTCGCGCGCATGCAAATCATCGGCAATACGGCCGGCGTGGATGACGCCGGGCAACTGCGGTGCGCCGCTGCCTGCAACGACGAGCGACGGCGGGTGCCGGTCGGCGCCGAAAGCGCGACGGTACGCATCGTACAGCAAGGGAAAGTTCTTGCGCGGTTCGCTTTCGGGGTCGCCGACGAATAAGAAATAGCGGCCTTCCGGAACGGCGGGCGGAAGCGGCTGCGCCGGACCCGGTGCAAACGATGCCTCAACCCCGTGGTAGATGGCGTCGATACGTTCGGGCGCGATTCCGAAAACGGCGGCGAGCTCTTCGCGGCCGAAGTTTGAAACGGCGACAAACCGCCGTGCGCTCCGTACGGAGCGACGAAACGGTGCTTGCGCGTGCTCGCGTTTTCGGGCGTCGCCTTCGGCGAATCGAAAGGGTACGGCGTCGTGAATCGTCGCAACCGCCGGTACGTTGGTGTGAAAAAACGTTCCGTTTGCCGGGTGCCAAACGACGTCGGCTTGCGCGGGCGATGCGTTGGGGCGGATGCGAAACCGGTCGCTTTCGAGTGCCGCAGCTAAAGTGCCGCGATGCCGGAACGCGAGCGGGCCGTGGCGCAATAACGTCAACTCGACATCGTCACGAAGGGCGATACGGCGCAGCAGCGCGCGCGCGTAACGTCCGATGCCGCGCGTGTCCTCGTCTACGACGGTGGCGTCGACCGCGAGCCGCAAAGGACGCATCGTTCGGCGACTTCGGCCGTGCGGCGGAAAGTCCGTTCGCGCACAAGAAGGCGGTGGCAATGAGCCGGACCCGCGAACTGGTGGCCGCACATCTCATTCTCGGGCCGCGCGAAGAGCCGTTTCTGGCCGCGCTGCTGACGTCGATTGAGAACGTCGCCGACGTATTGATCGTCAACGACAACGGGGGCGGCGCCTCGGATCCGGGCGGGGCGCTGGGCAAGAGTGCGTTCGCACGCCGCGGGGCGCTCATCGTCGAGCGAAGGTCATTCGAGGGATTCGCTACGGCGCGAAACGCGTGCTTGCAGATCCACGCGCGCGAATGTTCGGCCCCGTGGGTCGCGTTCGTCGACGCCGACGAGGTGCACGGGGCGGCGGCCGCGCGAATCGTGCAACATTTGCCGAACGTTCCCGGCGGCATCGGGTTCGTCGACGGGTATACGTGGCATTTCTTTCAGTCTTTCGACTACTACACGTCGATCGAGCGCCGGATGGCGTTCTTCCGGTTCGACCGTGCAGCGCGTTGGAACGGTGACGTCCACGAAAGGCTCGGCGGCGTTCCGGGACAGCGGGTTCCGCTGCCGTACGTATACGGGCACTACGGCCACGCGCTGGCGCCGCGCCGGCATGCCGAGAAGGGGCGCCACTATTCGTCGTTGGGTGCGCCCGGGTCCGTCTTACGCGAGGATCAGCTCGGCGATTTCGACGTTCCAGCGTATTTCGCGCCGGAATACCCGCGATTGATGAAATTCCTCGGGACGCACCCTGCCGCGGCGATTCCAACCCTGGCGCGGCTGCGCCCGCAACTCGAACGCTGGCACGAGCTCACCCGTACCATGGCGCAAGCGCAACCGCTAGGCATTAAACTTCGAAATCTAGCGCGCGCGGCGAACTACGAAATGCGTTGGCGCGGACGAGCACTGGATCCGTTCGCGCGTAGTTTGTTGCGCTGAACGGTCGCGAACGCGCTAGCGTGGTTAGTCGGCCGCGGCCATCGCCATAGGTGGTGCCGGCACGCCGGCGGTTCGCTTTTTGCCGAGGAAGAACACCAGCGGCGTAACCAACACGAACACGATCGCGCAGACGCGGAACAGATAGTCGTAGGCGATCATGCTGGATTGTTGTGCGACCAACTGCGTCATTGCGCCGGTCGATTGACCGTGCAAGCTCGTGACGCCCGAAGCCAAGACGTTCCAGGCGACCGCGGTTTGATGCGTCAGCATCGTCGTTAGAATCGCGATGCCAAAGCTGCCGCCGAGTTGACGCAAAAGCGTGTAGACCCCGGTGGCACCGGCCATCTCGTGGATCGGCACGTCGTTGAGCGATACGGTGGTGAGCGGAACGAACAAAAAACCAAGCCCGAAACCCTGAATCAAGCGAGGCCAAAAGACGTCCCAGTATCCCGCTTGAGCATTGAGTCCGCCGAGCATCCAGGTCGAATACGCAAAGATCAACACGCCGAACACGATCGGCCAACGCGGATCGACCTTGTTGAGGATGCGACCGATGATCAACATCGAGACCGCGGTCGACAGTGC
>DASXXU010000032.1:0-7870 GCA_036502885.1 Candidatus Tumulicola sp. | reverse complement strand
GACGGTTGGGATTGTTGCCGTTATTCGGACGGTTCGGCTGCTGCTGCGGGCGCTGTTGCGGCTGCGGTCGCTGCTGCGGTCGCTGCGACGGCACGTCGTTGGGCATCGAGAAGCCACCGCCGCCGCGGCCTGGATTCGATGGGGCCGGGCGTGACGGAGCCGGACGTCCGCCGCCGCCACCACCGCGTCCACCGCCGCCACCACAGCCGGGACGCGCTTGCAATCCGACCGTCGACGAGGCGAATAACGCGATCGCGATGACTACTGCAGTTTTCTTCATTGCGGGGTCTTCCCATCGAGCGTGCCGCTGCCGGTGATGTACGTGCCTTTGGCGGTCTTACAAGCGAATATCACCGAGTTCGGCGCGAGCTTCACGGTCGAAAGCGGCAGCATCTGATCGCTGTCGCTTAGATTGAAGTAGAAGGTCGCATTGACGAACGGGATGACGTGCGTTGCGCCGTCTTCTTCCATCGACAGTTGCTTGGCGTTGCAACGCTTGAGGTCGCCGACATCGGTGCACGACCCGCCACTAATGATGACGGTCGAAACCTTGTCGGACGACGTGAGCATTAACGTTTTGCCCACAATGCGTAAGCCAACGTCGGTATACGTTTTGATCGAATTATTGTTTTGTTGAATCTTCAGCGTACCGGTCGCCCAGGCTGGAGCGGTCGTCGCAACAGCCAAAGCGGCAATGCTGACAAAATATCGCATTCCCATACGGCCGCTTGCGCCGCGACCCGTCGATTGCCCTGCCACGTTAGTTTCCCGCTCCCGGCAAATCGCCCACCACCGGTTCGACGCTCTTCTCTTCTCCGAAAAGGATTGGGTAGAGCAAACCAGCGATCGCGCCACCGATTAATGGAGCAACCCAGAACAGCCACAACTGCGACAACTCCGCGCCGCCGTTCATCGCAGCAATGATCGCCGGCCCCGTGCTACGTGCCGGATTGACCGACGTATTATCGATTGGAATACTGATAAGGTGGATCAGTACCAGCGATAGGCCGATGGCCAGGCCGGCGAAGCCGACCGGCGCTCGACGATCGGTCGATCCGAGAATCACCATCAAGAAGAAAAATGTTAGTACGATCTCGGCGATCAGCGCCGACGCCATATTGTAGCCGCCTGGCGATAGCAGGTCGTACCCGTTCGACGCGAACTGTCCAACCGTGAATCCGGGCTTGCCCGACGCAATCGCGTAGAGCACGAACGCCGCTACAATGGCTCCTATCACTTGTACGATGATGTATGGAATAACATCACGGGCTGGGAAGCGCTTCGCGAGCCAGAGTCCGACGGTTACCGCCGGGTTGATATGGCAGCCGGAAATGGGGCCGATGGTGTAGGCCATCGTCAGAAGCGTCAGCCCGAAGGCGAATGCAACGCCGACGAACCCGATTCCGAGTTGCGGGAATCCAGCGGCGATCACCGCGCTGCCGCATCCGCCAAAAACTAGCCAGAACGTGCCGATAAACTCTGCTGCGAGTTGCCGAGACTTCGCCATGCTATGTTCTCCTTTACGGTGGGACTACTCTCTGGGTTAGCATTCACCTACGCGATTGCGGGAATGCGGGCTCACGATGCGGTCCCCCATGATTGCGATTCGCGAAGATCTCGCGCCAGCGAGGCGTTTAAAAACGTGCGAATAATGGCGATCGCGCCAAGTTGTCCGATCGAAGTCCACGAGGGATGGATAGCCGTGCGAACGATATCGGCAGCCAGCGTAAATTCCAGCGCGAGTACTAGCCAGAGCGCGAAGCGCGTCCAGACCTGCCGCCGGCGGCCCGTCGCGTCGGCCCGTGCGGTTCCACCCGTCGTATTTTTCCGGCCGAGGAGACCGGCGCCGATCCCGTAGATCGCTTCGAGTGCGGCACCCAGGACGATGACCGCCGCTAAGACCTCTACGAACGAAGCAACGAAAGAGGAGAACGACATCAGTAGTTCATCCATCTTCCGTAGGGTATTCGAAACGCGAGCGAGGGACCTGCGGCCGTCTTGGACAGGAAGGCTCGCGGCGACGGACGGCGGTGTAGGCTGAGTGCACATGCCTTCCGAGCCGGTCACATCCGCGTCGAATCCCGATGCTATCTCAGTAGAGCTATCGTCGCGCCGGACCGGGATGTCGTTTCAACGCACCCGGATGAGCGCCGATCGAACGCTCATGTCGGTAATGCGTACGTCCCTCTCGTTGATCAGCTTCGGCTTCACGATCTATCAAGTTTTTCAGAAGCTGCACGACGCAAAAGCCATCGGCGGCGACGGGTCGGCGCGACATTTCGGCACCACGCTGGTGCTGCTCGGCATTCTCATGCTGATACTCGGGATTATCTACCACCTTCGATTTATGACCGGACTGCGAGCCGAGCGCGCGTCGATGGCCGATCTGGGTTTAATTCACGCGGAAAGCCTGTTCCCGGCCTCGATGACGCTGATTACCGCGCTGACCTTGCTGGCGGTCGGAATAGCCGCCGGTGCTAGCATGGTCTTCAATCTCAGCTTCTTCTAGCCGCAAGTCCGGCTCGAAAGCCTACACCCAAAAATCGCGCGCAACGCATCCGACAGCTCACGCATCGACCGAATAGGTTGGTGCTCGCTACTTAACGCCGCGCCGGCACCGCATGCGACGACCGGCACGGGAGCGAGCCGCCCGCGTACGTCACCGAGCATCCGGGCGTAATCGGCGTTCGCAGAACCGATGTAGACGCCCACCGCGGCGGGGCTGCACGCGCTCACGACGCTTTGCAATTCTACCGGCGTCAACTGCCCGAGAAATATGCCGCGAAATCCGACTTCTGCGGCGACGATCGCGCCCAGCAGGGCCGTTACCGAGTGCGCTTCGCCCGGGAACGTCGACATAATGAACGACGGGGCCGTTCCAGCCGGCGCGTAACGCTCGAAAAACCGCGCCGAGACCGAATGAACGCTTTCGGCCAACATCGTTTGTTTGGTCGCCCGTACGTGTGAGTCGTCGGCCGAATATTCTATCTCTTCGATCAGCGGGGCGACGATGTCGTCGAAGAATTCGATCGCGGAGCGCGTCGCTCCGATCGTGGCCAAACTCGATCGCAGGCGAACGAAATCGTACGCGGCGACAAGCCGCAGTAAGTGCTCGATGGGCGAGTCCAGGTCGTTGCCGACTTGGCGGTCGAAGCGAACCAACTCGCGCAGGGCGCCCGTCGGCAGGCGCGCTATGTTCGAAATCGATTCACCCGCACCAACCGCCTCACGCAGGAGGGTCAAGCGGCTCACGTCGTCGTCGGAGAAGAGCCGCTGGCCACCCGGCCTGCGCGCCGGGCGCACGGCGGCGTAACGCTTTTCCCAAGCGCGGATGGTGTCGGCCGTCAGGTGCGTTAAACGCGAGACAGCCAAAATGGATAAACCGCTCACACCACCCCCACTCCCGAAGGACGCTCGCCGGCTCCGAAAGCATAACAAAGACGGGCCGGAAAGGCCAGACTCTCGCTGTCCAAGACGGCGGAGCCAAGCCGAGCGAAAAAACGATTACGTTCGATGGATGCCTGTTGGCGCAATCGACGCTTATATTTGGGGGTATCCCCTCGTGTTATTCGACGCGGCCATGCGCCGCGACGTGCGCGGTCACGACGCGTCCCTGACCGGCGTCAGCCTTCCAAACGACGACCTCGCCGAGCGGATCGAGTGGATCGATTTGCAACGCGGCCCATCGGCTCTGGTGCTCGTCGAAACGACCCGGTACCATTGTGTTTCGCTGTTTGATGCGTGGGGGCGCAACTTTGCCTCGCTGGGTACGCGCACGACCGGAAACGAGCGGCAAACGTATGCGATCGTACCTCCGCTTTGGAACGGCGCCGCGCCGCACGGGATGCAGACGATCCAATCGCCCACCGATCGGGTCGCCGCTCTCGGCCAAACCACGAAGGCCGGCGACGACTCAGCGCAACCGCAGTTTTCAATCGTCCCGATTGGCCCGCGTCCCAACCCGAGGGCGTCCAATCGAGACGCGGACTTTCCGCGTGCTCGTGAATCGATCGCAGCCGGAATAGCGAGTGCCGGCAGTCGACCCTTCCTGGCGTGTTTGCAAAAGCTATTGCACGAATCGGAGCGGTACGCCAAAGCGGTAGGATGGCGTGACGTCGTCGACGCGGCATTGCGCAAAGATCCACGCGAGCTCGACGACGACTTTACCGCGGCGATCGATCTGATCGAATCGGGTTCGCCGTTGACGCCGCCGGTCGACGGTTGGCAGGCCCGGCGCGCATTCGACGCACGCGGCAGCGCCTATCTCGAGCGCGCGCGCGCGTGCCGTTTTCATTTCTTAACGGGTGACGAGCAAGACGTCTTTCATCGCTTCGCGCGCTCCGACGATTCCGGACGTGCGCTGCACGGAAGGTTGCCCTATCGCTTGCATTTCGACGTATGGAACGAGCCACCGGCACGGGCATTTTGGTCGCTGTCGGCGTGTGACGGCCGATTCGGCGCGCTTCTTCAAAGCAAAAGCAATTCGACGGTTCGATCGCGCGACGGTCTCGTTCGCAATGCGGACGATTCGCTCGATATTTCGATTCAGTCGGCGCCACCGGACGAACCCAACGTCAACTGGCTGGCCGTTCCGCAAGAGCCGTTCGGGTTGATCCTGCGATTGTATTGGCCGCGCCCTCCCGCCCTAAACGGTTTGTGGTCTCCCCCGGCGCTTAGAGCGGCGAGCGTTGCCGCATGAGTCAAATTCTCGGTTTAACATTGTTGATCTCGCTGATGGTTCGCACCGGCTTGGAAACGGACGCTCGCGATCTGTTGGATTCGCTACGGCGAATCGGCTACGTTGGGGCGGCGTTGCTGACCAACATCGTCTTGGTTCCGGTGTACGCCGTCGGGCTGTGCCGGCTATTCAGCGTCGCGACCGAGCCGGCCATCGGCGTTATCCTGATGGCGTTAGCTCCCGGTACGCCGTTTATCGTTAACACCGCCGGCGCGAAAAAAGGCGGCAGCAACGCATCCGCGGTTCAAGTGATGGTCGTGCTCGCCACGGTTTCGGCGTTTAGCGCGCCGCTCTTACTCAATTGGGCGACCCCCAACGGCACGCACACCTCGATCTACCCGATGTCGATCATCGTAAAATTGATCTCGATGCAACTCGTGCCGCTGGCCGCCGGCGTAGCGATCGCGACGTTAGCACCCAACACCACCAAGGTCGTAAAACTTATTTTTACGATTGCCTTCGTGGCGGCTCTGATCGGGATCCTCATCACGTCCGCGCCGCGTCTATATGACGCGCTGCTGCACGTTGCCGGCACCAACGCAATGACCGTCGCACTTCTCACGACGGTGGCCGGAATGGCGACCGGCTTTTTCTTGGGCGGCCGCGATCCCCAGGCGCGGCGCACGCTGAGCCTGGCCACCGCATTGCGGAATCCCGGCTTGGCGACGACGCTGGCCGGTGCATATTTTCCACACTCAAGGCTCGCGGTGCTCTCGGCGCTCGCGTACTTCTTGGTGCAAGTCGTAACGGTTAATGTCGCTGCCGCGCTGTTCGGGCGACGCGTGACGTAACCTAAACGCCTGCTGCGGCTTTCTCCTCGTGCAGATCGATGCGAACGCTTTCGATTTTTCCGGTGAACGCAAACGGCAAATCGTACGTAAAATCGATCGGCGATCCAACGTCCATCCCAATATCCAATCCTTCGCCAAGCGAAAACTGAATCGGGATCGAACGCTCGAGACGGCCTTCGGCGATGACGGCGCCGTTCGCGCGCATCGTGACCGTGCCGCCTTTGCCCATCCCTCCGCCGTCGTAGGCGAAGTCGACGACGAGTTCCGTTTTACCCTTCGCAAGCGGTTGCGTCGCGGTAAACGTGGTCCGCTCCACGCTGAGGAAGTTGTAGACAAATACCGGCAGGCCGTCTCGTAGATATAATCCGTAGCCGCCCTCGAGGCCGCCGTGCGTGACGATCATGCCGCTTTCACCAGCTTTGGGCAGTTCGATTTTCGCGGTGATCGTCCAGGATTTGTTGCACATGCGCGGTGCGGCCGCGTCGGGAACGCCGATCGTACCCGGATAATACGTCATCGACGTGCGACCGGCGGTCAAGCTCGGACGGCCCATCAGTTCGGCGTTCATTCTGATCGTTGCGCGCCAGTCCAACGGCAGTACGTTGTATTTCGCCGCCTCGACCCACCAGAGATCTTGTAGCTCGCGAAGCTTCTCGGGATATTGTTCGGCGAGATCGTCGGCCTGCGAGAAGTCCTTGGTGATGTCGTATAACTCCCAGGGCGCCGTGTCCGGATCCCAATCGCCGCGATTGGGGTCCCAAGGCACGAACGACGGACTCGACGCCATCCATCCGTCGTGATACATTCCGCGATTGCACCCGAGTTCGAAATATTGCGTTTTGCGATGGCTCTCCGCGCCGGCGTCATCGAACGTGGCGGCAAAGCTGACGCCTTCGATTGGTTTCTGCTGTATGCCGTTTAGCTCCGTCGGCGCGGTGATACCGCAGACCTCGTAAAGCGTCGGTACGATATCGATCGTGTGCAGAAATTGCGTTCGGAGGCCACCGGCGTCTTTGATGCGATCGGGCCACGAGATAATCATCGGGTTACGCGTGCCGCCGAAATGGCTGGCGACTTGCTTGGTCCATTGAAATGGCGCGTTCATCGCATGCGCCCATGCGGATGGGAAATGATTGAAGTGTTTCGGCCCCCCGAGCTCGTCGATGGCTTTAATATTGTCTTGCCACTTTTCGGGGAATCCGTTGAAGAACATATTCTCGCACAAGGAGCCTTCGAGGCCGCCTTCGGCGCTCGAACCATTGTCGCCGGCGATATAGATAATGAGCGTGTTATCTGCCTCGGGCATGGCTTTTACCGCATCGATCACGCGGCCCATCTGCTCGTCGCACTGCGCGCCATAGGCTGCAAAGACTTCCATCATGCGCGCATACAGGCGCTTTTGATCGGCGTTGAGCGAATCCCACGCGGGCAATCCCTTGGAACGAACGGTAAGCTTCGTATCTTGCGGTACGACGCCTAACTTCTTCTGCCGCTCCAAGGTTAGCTCGCGATAGCGATCCCAACCCTCGTCGAACTTACCTTGGAATTTTTCGATCCATTCCTTGGGGACTTGATGCGGCGCGTGGGTCGCACCGGGCGCGACGTAGAGAAAGAACGGCCGGCTGGGAGCGATGCTCTTGGCTTGTCGCACCCAAGCGATGGCCTTGTCGGCAAGGTCCGTCGTCAAGAAATAGTTCGGATCCGTCGACGCTGGAACGAGATTCCGATTTTCGTACAGGATCGGATTCCAGTGATTCATGTCGCCGCCGTTAAATCCGTAAAAGTAGTCGAAGCCGAGCCCGTTGACCCATCGATCGAACGGACCGGCTGCGCTAGTTTCCCAGGTCGGCGTGTTGTGGTTCTTGCCGATCCACGCGGTCATGTAGCCGTTTTGGCGCAGCACTTCACCCACGGTGCCGCAGCTACGCGGCAAAATGCATGTGTAGCCATCATAGCCGGTGGCCAGTTCGGTAATACCGGCGAATGAGGTCGAGTGGTGATTGCGTCCGGTTATCAGAGCGGCGCGCGTCGGGCTGCACAGCGCCGTCGTGTGGAAACGGTTGTAGCGTATGCCCTCGGCGGCCAGCTTGTCCATCGTCGGCGACGGAACGCCCCCGCCGAACGTTCCGAACTGTCCGAATCCAACGTCGTCGATCAAGATCAGCAGAACGTTTGGAGCGCCCTTCGGCGCTTCCACCGGCTTGGGGAATTGCGCCGGGTCGGAATCGAGATACGTGCGCCCGACCTCGCCCGGAAAATGGAAGTCGGGGCGCGGCAGAATCTCCGGCGTCCCCACATGTACCGTTTCAGTCGACATGGTCGAAGTGTATCGCGGAGCTCT
>DASXXU010000031.1:0-4391 GCA_036502885.1 Candidatus Tumulicola sp. | reverse complement strand
TCGTCGATTGCACGAATGCAACCGGCTTCGAACCGGCTTTCGCAGTGAGGGCTTCCTCCGTGGTTCCGTTACCGAACGCGCCGGTCTTGTCCGCGTAATTGCAGACGACCAGATCACCTTTTTTCAGAATGCCGCCGCCGTACGGTGCCCTCGTTAGGTATGCGATGGCATACGGTGCCTGGTCGCCGTTTTTGGGATCGACGGTCGACCCGATCGTTGTTTGCATCGTCAACGTCTTCAAAACGGACGTTGCTACCGCATCCGGTTGCATTCCGCTCGCGACTTGTCCCGCGCCATTGACGTCCGCAATTCCCGATCCCGCATTCGCCATTGGGACCGCCTGATTCGTTCCAGCCGCTGAGCAAGCGCTGGCCAATAATGCCAACGCCGCTGCGCTAAGTGTCTTACTCCGCATGGCGCGCACTTTGGCGCGCTTTAACGCCCACCCTCCCCTTCATAGCAACGATATTATCGCGTTGTTAATCTAAATCATTATTTCGGCGCCTTATTTCGCCAAAAGCCAATCTCCCAGAAACTTTTAAGCAAACGCCTTACCGCACCATCACCGAATGGCGCACGACGTCGCCGCGCTTGCGCGCGAGCTCTTCTCAGCCGAAGGTCGCACGCCGGAGCCAGAAATCGTTGCGACCCTCGCGCGCTACGGCGCCGGAGCGCTGTCGTTTGCGCTGCGACAACGCATCTGCGTCGTGCCGCTGCGCGACGACGAGCGCTATCGCTCCGCTTCGAAAGCGCTCGCTCGACTCGGTATCGACGTAGATCGCTGGCCGGCGCCGCCGGCCGGGCTGTTCGTGGTGGAAGAGCGTGCGCTGTACCTGCGATCGCGCAGTCCGATGACGGTCGCCCACGAGTTCGGGCACGCGCTCGATTGCGCGCTGGGTGGCGGCGTGTACCGATCGGGAATCGACCCACGCGTTCGCGCGTTATACTGCCGCGCGCGTGCGTTCGTTACACCGTATGCTGCAACCGGCATCGACGAATACTTTGCCGAATCGTTACGCGCGTACGTCGGCGTCAACGATCCTTCGTCGCAATGGCCGCGCGCGACACGCGAACGTTTGCGCAGGATCGACGCGCCGATGTGCGATTACGTCGGCTCGCTGTTCGTCTCAGAGTTTGCGATCGAAGCTTTCGTCTAGTGCCCGGATACGGCAGCGACGTCGGCCGCGCTAACCGGCGGTGCGTGATTGTGCCAAGCACTGCGAACGAATGTAACGATGGAGGCGATCTGCTCGTCGTTCAAATCGGCCGACCAACCCGGCATGATGCCGTCGTACGCGGTGCCGCCGACCACGATACGGCCGTGCGATCCCAACGCCACCGCAGCGATCGCGTCGCGGGCATTGCCGACCGTAGCCGGATCGCCCGCTAACGGCGGGAACACCTCGCGCATCCCGCTACCATTGGGCTGGTGGCAGCTCGAACAATGTTGCGAGTATAAAGCGCCGCCGTCGCTCGACGAACCCGGTGCTTGGCTCGGCGCGGACGCAGCGTCGTGTCGCGAACAGGCGACCAGCACCGCGACGGCAGCGCACGCGACCAGTGCTGTGCGCGCGATCATTCGCGTCGCGCGCTCATCGCCCAAGCGAGCGATACCAGCAGCACGTTGGCGACCAACGAGCTTCCGCCATATGAGATAAACGGCAGGGTGATACCGGTCAATGGAAACATCCCGATCACGCCGCCGACGATGACGAAGATTTGGAATCCCAACGTGGCGGCGAGGCCGACCGCCAATAATTTTGTATACAGATCCGGCTGCTCGAGCCCTACAGCAAAAATCCGGCGGATCAACACGAAGAACAGCAACAGCACGACGACCGCGCCGATCCAGCCGAACTCTTCGGAAAACGCTGCGTAGACGTAATCGGTCGCGACGTCAGGTATAAACGTTGGATGGCCCAACCGGTAACCGGTGCCGAACACGCCGCCGTTCGCCAACGCATAGTACGCCTGCGATGATTGATATCCGGCGCCCAACGGATCCGAGAACGGATTACGCCAAACCGCGATACGTTCGTGGACGTAGTTGAAGTGACGCGACGCCCACAACGCCACGGCGGCGAACAATCCGGCGCCGGCCACGACGATATCCCATCGCCGCGTACCGACGTAAAGCAACGTGCCGAACGTCGCCAGCAACAACGTGGCCATGCCGAGGTCGCGCTGAACGACCAAAATCGCCATCGAAGCACCCCAGCCGAGCACGAGCGGTCCGAGATACTTTGCGTTCGCTTGCAGCGACCACGGACGCGCTAGCGCGATGACGTCGGACATTTCGGCGAGGTACGCGGCCATGAAAAACACCACGAACAGTTTGATGAACTCGATCGGTTCGAACTCGGCCGGACCCACCCGAATCCACAATCGTGCGCCGTTGACTTCTTGGCCGAACAACAGCAATAAGCCGAACAACGCCAGCGATGCCACCACCCACAAGTATTTGAAGGCCGCGAACCGTCGAAACTGCGCGAATCCCGGCGCGAGCGCGATCGATACGACGAGCGCGACGACCAGCCACATTTCTTGACGGGACGCCAAGTTGGGCGACAGTCGCGCGATCAGTACGAGACCGACCGCGGTGAGAACGATCGCCAGCGCCGGCAGCGCGTCGTCGCGCTCGCCGCCGCCCGGCGCTACCAGCACCCAGAGCAAGGCAAGGAGCCCGGCGGTCACGGTCAGCCACAGCGGGCCGAGCGCGCCCACCGGCGCAAACGATAGGATAAATGCGGCGACCGCAAGCGCGCCGCACATTGGCAGCAGCCGCCGGATGGCCCGAAGGATCAGCGCGCTAATACCAGAGCAAGCGCTAACAGCGCGGCGATCGCGATCCGGCCGATGGCGATCGGCGAGATACTCGGCTTGGACGGCTCGATGTCTTCGGCTTGCGCATCGGCACGCTCGAAGCGCGCCAACAGCACGTGCTCGGAGGGACCGGCAAACTCGACGTAGTGCAGCAGCCGCGCCGCGTCCGGCTCGCGCTCGATCCGGCGGCCGAGCAACACCACGACGTCGTCTTCGCCGACTCGTACGTTCGAAACCGTCATCTCCAGCGTCGGCGTGGTGCCGAGCGCACGCGGCAAGAGCGCGGCGGTCCCATCGTGTAGCGCGTCATCGTCGGTCAGCGGCGTTACGATCCCGTTTCGAATCAAATATGCGGCCGTCGTTCCGGAGTGCAGTACGTATGCGTAACCGCGCACCGCGAACACCGCGGTTAGTGAGGCCGCCGCGGTGACGTAGTCGTCGTGTGACGCCGTTCGTGCGTGCACGTCGCTATTCACGCGTGCCACCACCGAAAGCATCGCGGCAGCCGCCTCGCGCGGGCGGTCGACCGCACGGCGGAACTTTCGACCCCGTATGCGCCGTTCGCATTCTTGACGTAACCGCGCCAACAACGCGCGCTCGATGGGAGTTCCGTCGATCGAGCCGAAGCCGCGCGCGACCGCGAGCAGCCAGCTTTGCCTTCCCAATCGCACCGTCAAACACGAGGCGCGATCGCCGCGCATGGCTACGTCCACGGTTGCACCGAGCGCACTTGGAGTCGTGCCGTCCCGATATCGATCGAATCGCCCGCACGTATCTCGATTGGCTCGTCGACCAGCCGGCCGTTCAAAAACGTTCCGTTGCGGCTGTCGAGATCCACGACGTATGCAATTCCGTCGCGGCTTTCCAAGCGCGCGTGCTTGCGGCTCACCTCTGGGTCTTTGAGCGAAACGCCTGAAGCCGCCCGTCCGATTTCGACCGGCGTCGCCGCATCGAATCGGCGAACGTTTCCGATTTCGACGACGTCGAGCTCGATCGCCAGCGGAACGTGGCGTCCGATCTCGCGGACCGCCCGGACGTTCGGACGGATCGCGGCCACAGCCGCAACCAGAAGCGCGCCGGTCATGCCGAGCGTTCCCAGATGCATCCGTACGTCGAAATTCATTGCATCGATGCCGCTTCGAAACGCATGCGCGTATTCCCAAACGACAGTTCGTCGCCGTCGTGTAAACGCTCGGCCCGCACGCGACGGCCGTTGACCGCGGTGCCGTTGGTGGAATCGAGATCGCGGACCAACGGGCCGCCCGCATCGCTTTCGATTTCGGCATGCATGCGCGACACGCTGGGATCGGCGAGCACGATATCGTTATCTTCTCCACGCCCGATCTTCGCAAACCGTTCGAACGGATACACGCCGTTCGCCGGAACGCCGCGCAGCATACGCAGGCGAAACGACGGATGTCTTTTTTTTATGCGCGGCCGTTCGTCGACCACCACTTCCATGGCGCCGACCGGCAAGCTTTCGCGCGCCGCCATTACCACGACCGGATCGTCGCGCAATGCGATGCCCACGCGTCCGGATACTTCGCGCAATAGCTCGGCCCATTCGC
>DASXXU010000030.1:0-10145 GCA_036502885.1 Candidatus Tumulicola sp. | reverse complement strand
AGATCGCGAATGCGAGTAGCAGCATTGCTGCCATTGGGACGAGCTGACGTATCAGCTTCATAGTGAGCTCCTTGTTGGAACCGGCAGCGTTGCATGTACTCGTGCATGCCGGAAGCGGGGGACGAGTGCGTATGCGGCGATGGCCGCGAGCGTAAGCGCCACGACGGCGCCGACAGAGAGGGGGACGCCGCGATCGACGAGCCCTTGCGCGAGCATCGTCGCGCCGATGACCGAGATTACCGTCGCCGTGAGCAATGGTGCGTACCGAGCGACGGTCGCGAATCCGGAACGCCGTTGAAGCCAGGCAGCGCCATTGACGACAGCGATGCCAAGGCCGGTTAGCACGGCGGCTAGACCGAGACTAAAGATGACGATCAACAAGATGCCGTATCCGACGCGATGCAGGTGCAGCGCCGTCAGCAACACGACGATCGCTGCCGGACAGGGTGCGATCCCGCCGCTCATGGCCGCTATAACGGCGCTCGGAAAATGCAACGGCGCGTTGCCCGGGATCGCGTGCGAGTGCCCGTGTTCGTGCTGGTGGTCGTGCGCATGTTCGTGTCCGTGATCGTGGCGATGATCGTCGTGCGTGTGACCAACATCGTCATGGTGATGATGGTGCGCGGCACGCGCATGATGGGTCGATTGATGAACGCGTTTGAGCGCGTTTGCCAGTGCTCGGGCGCCGATCAGAGCGACGGCCAAACCTGAAAGCAGTGTAATCCACGTAAACAGGTTCTCGGTCGCGAAACCCGCCGCGAAAAACAGCACCAAACCGAGCAACAAGACGGCGATGGTGTGAGCGAACGTCAATGCAGCTGCAAGGATGCCGGCTTGTTTAAAGGTAGCGCGAGAGCCAACAAGCGTAAACGCCAGCAGCGCTTTGCCATGCCCGGGCTCCAGCGCGTGCAGCGCGCCCAGACCGAATGCGGCTAATATGGTGAGGACTATCCACCACGGCGTCTGGTGATCGTTTGCGAAAAGGTCCGAGAGCGCCGACGGGGCGACGATCGTAGCCACGCTCCACACTTGTTGTGCGTCGCCGCTGATCAACGCGTGCGCGATAGTGCCGGCCGACGAGAGATCGAAGCTAGCGCGATCGTTATGGCGGGGTGAGCCGATCAGCGCGCTTGGATACTTCTGAAGGTCGTGCGTTGGCTCGGATCCACCCGGAAGTACGATGTCTTTCCAGCCGATTCGCCGGTCGCCGTAGACCGAGTCGACGATAGACACGTGCGCCGGCATGTGCGAAAGGACGGCGACATAATCTCCGGTCCAGTACAATGTAGGTAAGCCGCCGGCACCCGGACGGGTCGTGTCGCTGGATCGCTGTAGCTGCAGCGCGACGGGCGTGCCGTCGGCGCTGATCGCGAGGGCGGTTTTTACCCGCTCTCCCTCGTCATACGACCACGCCGAGCGGGTCGTGCGATTCCAATCGCTCGCACCGTGCATGATCTGAAAGCTGGGGATTTCTGCGATGTCGAGGACGTAGTGGACTTGTAAATGATTGCCGACGGTGCGGACCACCGCCAAATGATTGATCGTAAAGTTCCCGAGGGGATGCGCCCAGGCTGCCCCCGTGCCCAGAACCGACCAAAGAACGGCTAGCGCCATGACTTGCGCCGCTCGCACCATACCTAAACCTCCCGGTTTGTTCTGTGGCAATGTGACCAGTAGACGAATGGGAGGCCCGCTTGGATTGATTTAGTCTTCAGAAAAAACAAATATTTTCGAGGCGGCCACAATCTAGTATGATTATGATTCGGAGACGATTTAACCGAGCGACCGCCGAGGATCCGCGTCGTCGCACGAGCGGCGCGGATCTTCAGCATTATGGCGTTATTATCGCGTCATCCCGGGCATGGATGCCATGCCCTTGCCCATGGATTTGGAGCTAAAATACAAGAAGAAATTGCTGGGGACGTCGGCGCTGGCTCGTTTCGCCTTCTGCGCTGCGAGCAGCTTGCTTATCGACGTAATACCGGATGTTCCGTTTGCATTGGGCCAAGCGCTGGGATCTTCGACTAGTACCACGATCACTTGCCACCATATCGCCGGCAGGTTCAGTGAGTCGTTCTTGAGGAGATGATCGTGGTTGACGAGCGGCACGTAGAGGTTGGTATTCTGCGGAAGCAGTCCGAGCTGCGTCAATAGCGGTCCGAGATCGGTCTGAAGCGGGTGCATCGTGCAGGTGGCCGGTTGGTCTTGCGGCGCGGGGCACTGCACGGGAACGCCGGGATTGGGCTTAAAGGCGTCCGGAACAAATCCAAACAGCTTCTTCAGCGCTACGCCAAGCTTCTTCGAAAAGGCCGGCGTCTTCTTGTCGGTTTCGAAGAACGGCACGAGTACGTATATCGGATCGGTCTTTTTTGACGTCATGCCGCTGGGAGCGAGAGTAGACGGCGCCCCCACCTGACACTCGGGTGTGTAAAACTCGGCCGGATCTAATTCGGCGGGCTTTCCGTTGTAGTTTCGGTCGTCCCCAGGTTGGACGACGCAGTCGAACTGTTCTGGGTACGTGAACAGGAGGCGCGTGTTGTCGCCGAAACCAAGTGTTTGATTTGGTTTGAGCGCGTTTTCCACCGCGTCGAAGGAGCCTCCGTTCGAGGATCTCGACGTGCCGAACGCCGTGTCCGGCGTATATGAAGATTCATACGTTGACGAAGCGGCCGGCCCGGAACCGCCGGGCGCATCCAGCGGGCCGGATTGTGGCGTCGCGCAGGCACTAAGCATCGACCCGCACGAGATTAGCGCCGTTGCAACGACGCCGCGCACTACTTGCATTTTCACATGACACTCCTTGACAAGGTAGCTTAGCAAACAGTTGATTAACGTGTGTGCGCGATCGCTGGATTGTAATTCAAAAGTATAGAATAAATGAATTCATTGTAAACGGATTCGCACGCTTTAGAGCGCTCGTTCCAAATGACGCAGGCCGGATTCCGCCGTGCTGGAATCGCGGCCGAACGATGCCGCGTACCAAGGGGTCGGGCAAATTCGGGATTGCGCGTTCCGTGCGGCTACCCGCTGCGCTCGATCGATGGCTTTTGAAAACTGCACGAGCACGCCCGGGGCTTTCGACCAGCGAGTTGCTGACGTCGCTGGTTCACGGCGGTTTGCGGCTGCGTGATGGATAGATGTCGGTGCATCGAGCAAATCTGGAGCGCCTGCAGCAATCTGGGCGCGAGGACTTGTGTACAAATTACATCGTTTGCCTGACGGAAACGTTCGGACCGGAGTATGTCAGGCATTTGGAACGATGGCTAGAGGCGGATGCCGCACGCGATGCGGTCGAGATGCTTTCGTCGGTCGAAGAGCGATAGGCCCTCGGGCGCGCTTCTCTAAACGCTCCAGCGTGCATAAGAGTACGAAACCGCGCAAACTGGGGGATTGGCTCCGTCTGCTCGGGCCGGGGCTGATCACCGGCGCCTCCGACGACGATCCCTCGGGGATTTCGACCTATTCCGTCGCCGGGGCGACCACCGGCTATTCGATGTTGTGGCTGGCGTTGATCACGACCCCGATGATGGCGGTCGTGCAGCAGATGAGCGCACGCATCGGTATGGTTTCGGGGGTCGGGTTGATGGCCGTGATCCGAAAGGTCTGTCCGCTGTGGCTTGCCGGAACGGTGGCGGTCATGGTCATCGCGGCAAACACTTTTAACGTCGGCGCGGATATCGCCGGAATGGCGGCCGCCGCGCAGCTGCTCTGGAAGCTGCCCCCACTAACTTGGGTGTTCGTCTTCAGCATCGTCATACTAGTCGCGGTCGTCGCGCTGCCGTATCGCGCGTTGTCGGACGTGTTGAAGTGGCTGTGCATTTCGCTCTTCGCCTACGTCGTGACCGCCTTTATCGTGCATCCCCGCTGGGGCGACGTGCTCAAAGCTACCGTCATCCCGCACATCAAGTTCAACGCGACGTGGTTGACGACGATCGTGGCGGTGCTCGGCACCACGATCACGCCGTATCTATTTTTCTGGCAGTCGAATTTGACGGTGGAAGAAGATAAAGAAGACGGCCGCTTCGCGCTGATGCAGCGGCGCGGTGCGACCGCCCAAGATATGCGCGACATGCGTATCGACGTAAACGTCGGGATGGTGTTTTCGAACGTGGTGATGTTTTTCATTATCGTTACGTGCGCCGCTACGCTATTTGCGAGCCATAAGAGCATTCAAACGGCGCAGGATGCCGCCGAAGCGCTGCGTCCGCTGGCCGGCAATCTTTCGTACTTGCTGTTTGCGCTCGGCATGGTCGGAACCGGCCTGCTGGCGATTCCGGCACTCGCCGGATCCTCGGCGTTTGTCGCGGCCGACCTGTTCAAATTCCCCAGTGAGGGGTTGAACGAAAAGGTCCAGACGGCGCCACGCTTCTACGCCGTGATCGCGGCCGGAATCGTCGTCGGGGTTGCGATGAACGTGATCCGCGTCGACCCGATCAAGGCGTTGTTCTGGTCGGCGGTGCTCAACGGTCTTGCGGCCATTCCGATTCTGGTCGTGATGACGTTCATTGCTAACGATAAGCGAATCATGGGCAAGTGGACGAATTCGCGGCTCGCCAACGCCTGGGCGTTCCTAACGATCCTATTGATGTCCGGCGCCGCCATCGGCATGTTCGTCTTTTGGAAGCAGCTGTAAGCGTCTACTTGCGCGGGCGGACGCGATAGATTACGCCTGCCTGATCGTCGGCGACAAACAGGCTGCCCGCGATGCCGACCGTTATACCGGTCGGACGCCCGATGCGCGTCATCCCTTGCTGGAAACCGCCAACGAAGGTTTTCCACTGCGCGTTGGGATTTTGCCAATCCACCGGAATCGCCGGCTGATCGCCGCTCATTCCAAACACGGCGACTTGCGGCGCTGCCGCATAGCCTTTCGAATCGGTATGCCACGATCCGTGCGCGGCCGCGAACAATGCGCCGCGATATGATTGCGGAAACGCATACGCGCCCTTCACGTTTAGCGGGTAGAACACCGCGCCGATAATCGTTGAGTAGGCCGGCATTTCCGCTAACGGCGCAACCGTAGCGTTGCAGCCTCTGGAGGTCGGCCGATACGGTACGCGGTTCTCTTCGCACTCGGGCCAGCCGTAATCGGCGACCGGCGTATGCGAGCTTACGTCGTCCAAAAATTCGTACGGATGGCCGAACGGAAGATCGTCTTGTCCCGCTCCCCCAGCCCACAGCGCCCCACTCGGCGAAATCGTCGTTGCGATCGCGTTGCGTATGCGCGTTGCGATCTTGTGTAACTGTCCCTTTCCGCCGGGCAGCGTGAGGATCGATGCGCGCGTTGGATCGACCTCGCCGCATGCGTTGCACGAAGAACCCACCGAGATATATAAGATGTCGGCGCTATCGGAGTACGCGACCGACGTCGTTTTGTGCACGTCGCCGTCGCTGTGTGGCGATATCGGCCCGGTGCGAACTTGCGCGATGCGGTGCACGCCGACGGCGCGGCGTCTGCCCGCTACGTACTTCGTCGCCCAAATCGCGCCGTTCGTAGCGATGTAGATCGTTTTGTGTTTGGCCGAAAACGCCACGCCCGAAGCGAAGGTGTCGTTCAGCGTAGCAAACACGGCCGGCATGCCGGGCGTCGAACTTTCGGCATCCGGTACGATGTACACTTGGCTTCCGCTGGTGCCCACCAGTAAGTCGCCGTCGGGAAGTGCGACCAGTTCGCGCGGGCTTCCGAGTTGCGCGGTCGTCTGAATCGTAAAGTTCGATGGAACCTTTGGCTCGGCGCTGGCCGCGCCGGGCATAGCGCCGGCGATACACGCAAACGCCGCGATTGGGGAGACAAGCTTACCAAGCGTCATGCCGGTAACATACCCGGGAAACGAAACTGCGCCTCCGTTTTCACGGAAGCGCAGCCTCGGTTACACCTAGCGGAGGAGGAGCTGGAGGGTTTAGACCGGCGGCGCGGCTGCCGACTGCGGAGGAGTTTGCGGGTACTGTCCCTGCTGATATTGGCCTTGCGGGGCCTGTCCTTGGCCTTGCATGGCACGTCGTTGCTGTTTCTCTGCCTGCATCTGAGCGTGCAGTTGACTCTGCTGATCGGGCGTCAGGATCGCATAGATTTGGCTGCGCAAAGCGTGCGCGGCCTGCGGGTCCTTCGGGCTGCCGGCCGGATGCTGGGCGGCGTACTGGCTGAGGGCGCCTTGGACGGCTTGTTGCTGCTGCTGCGACAAGTTGATGCCGGAGAGGCGGCGCATCCAATGCTGATACTGTCTCTGACCGGGCGAGCGCTGCGCGCCTTGTCCGGGGGCTGGCTGGGGAGCGACTTGTGCCGAGGCCCCAATCGGCAGGGCGAGGGCCGCAAGTAAAGCGGCCAAACTAGCGATCTTCATGCGACTATGATACGGTCGCATCCGCGCAGCGCGCCTGAACGCCGGATTAGGAGTTTGCAGGAGCCTATGGGCGGATGGCGATGGCCTTGACCGCTTCGGACGCGTGAGCCTCGAAACGCCTAAAGTTCTCGAAGAAGAGCGTCGCTAGCTTGCGGGCTTGATCGTCATAAGCGGCCGGATCGCTCCACGCTCCGCGCGGATCCAATACTTCGTCGGGAACTTCCGGCACGTGTTTGGGAATGCGCAATCCAAAGAACGGCTCGACCACAAAGTCGCGTTCGATGCGGCCTTCGATTGCGGCGTTCACCATCGCGCGCGTATGCGCGATGGCCATGCGCTTGCCGACGCCGTACGGGCCGCCGGTCCAACCGGTGTTTACCAACCAGCACTCGACCGCGTGCTCTTCGATTTTCTTGCCGAGCAGTTTCGCATACGTCGTCGGGTGATGCACCATGAACGGCGCGCCGAAGCACGTCGAAAACGTGGCTTGCGGCTCCGTGACGCCGCGTTCCGTGCCGGCAACCTTGGCCGTGTAGCCGGATAAGAAGTGATACATCGCCTGCTCGCGCGATAGCTTCGCGATCGGCGGCAACACACCGAATGCATCGGCCGTCAACATGATGATCGTTTTCGGATGTCCGCCACGGCTGCCCGGCACGATGTTCGGAATGAAGTCGAGCGGGTATGCAGCGCGCGTATTCTCGGTCTTCGCATCGGAATCTACGTCGAGCTTGCGCGTTTCCTCGTCGAACACGACGTTTTCGAGCACCGTCGAAAAACGATTGGTAGCGGCCCAAATCTCGGGTTCGGCTTTAGGCGAAAGTTTGATCACCTTCGCGTAGCAGCCGCCCTCGAAGTTGAAGACGCCATCGTTCGACCAGCCGTGTTCGTCATCGCCGATCAGCGGCCGGTGCGAATCCGACGACAACGTCGTCTTGCCGGTGCCCGAAAGGCCGAAAAAGATCGCGACGTCGCCGTCTTTGCCGACGTTGGCCGAACAATGCATCGGCAGCGTTTCGCGCAGCGGCAACAAGTAGTTCATCACCGTGAAAATCGATTTCTTGATCTCGCCGGCGTATCGCGTTCCGCCGATTAACACCATTCGCTTGGCGAAGTTCACGAGAACGAAGGTCGACGAACGCGTCCCGTCGCGCGCCGGATCGGCTGCGAATAGCGCCGCATCGACGACCGTGAACTCGGGAGCGAAATTCGGATCGCGCTCTTCGGGCGTGATGAACAAATGGTGCGCGAACAAGCTCTGCCACGCGAACTCGCTGTACACGCGAATCGGCAGTTGGTAGCGCGGATCCGCTCCGACGTAGCAATCCAGCGCGTAGGCTTCGCGCGCGCTTAAATGCGCCGACACCCGGTCGAATAACGCGTCGAAGACGCCGCTGTCGATTTCTTGATTGGTCTCGCCCCAGTCGATGTGTTGTTCGCTCGACGGCTCGCGTACGAAAAACTTGTCCTTCGGCGACCGTCCGGTGTGGGGTCGCGTATCGACGATCAACTGGCCATCGCGCCCGACAACGCCTTCGCCGCGTCGTACGGCGTGCTCGACCAGTTCTGGAACCGAAAGGTTCTCCCACATTTCGGCGGCTTTTATCGGTTTTTGAGCGGTCACGGACATCGTAACTCGGCAGGTTCCCGCGTTCCTTGGCGCGTGCCTGCAGGCGCCATCGCTGTCGAATTGAATCGACGGCGCATGTCGAAAGCCCGTTACGTGCTTGGTATACTTTTCATAACGACGGTTATTTTACCGCGTCCGGTACCGGCTGCGCTGCCGTTCCACTTTGGTCTGTATCAGGCCGGCCCGCTGGACGGAATAACCGACGTTCCGGGCGTGCGCGTGGGGCATGTGACTAAAATCGAAGGCGCTTCCATCCGAACCGGTGCGACTGCCGTCCTCCCAAACGCCGATCCGTGGGACCACAAGGTTTCGGCGGCGTTTTTCGCCTTTAACGGTAACGGCGAAATGACCGGGACGCATTGGATCGAGGAATCCGGTTATCTCGAAGAACCGATCGTTTTGACCGACACGCTCGACGTCGGCCGTGCTGCCGACGGTGTCGTCAGCTGGACGATCGAGCATCATCCGGCGGTCGGCCGCGGGGACGACGTTCCGCTGCCGGTTGTCGCCGAATGCGACGACGAACTGCTCAACGATATTCAAGCGCGCGCGGTATCGCCTCAGGACGTTGTGGGCTTACTCGATTCCGCAGCCACGGGCCAGTTCGCGCGCGGCAGCGTCGGCGCCGGAACCGGAATGAATGCGTTCGGCTTTCGCGCCGGAATCGGGTCGTCGTCGCGCGTTCTGCCGAAGGACATCGGCGGCTACACCGTCGGCGTGCTGCTGAACGACAACACCGGCAGCGAACGCTCCCTGCTGAACATTCTGGGCGTTCCGGTCGGGCAGCGCTTGCGTAACGAGCTCAAACCGGTTTATCCAAGGGACGTGTCGCTGCGCGGCCGGGCCGGAAGCGGCAGCATCATCATCGTTGTAGCGACGAATGCGCCGCTGGACAGCCGTCAGTTGCGCGCGCTCGCGTTGCGCGCAGCGCTTGGAATGGGACGCGTCGGGCTAACATCCCATGTCGGGAGCGGGGATTTGATCGTGGCGTTCTCGACATCGCGGGTCTTCGATCGAACGGCGAACTTCACGGTTGCGGCACCTTCGATGCAGATTACCGAAGATGAGGACACTTTGAACGGCGTCTACAACGCGACGGTCGAGGCAACCCAAGGCGCGATCTACGACGCGCTGTTCGAAGCGAAAACGCTAACCGGACGTCGCGGCGCGACCGTCTATGCCATGCCGGCCGACCGCGTCTTGCAGATGCTGCGCCTCGCTGGAGCGATTTAATGAACGCCCCGTTGGTGCTGACCGCATTTTGCCGGCGCGCACGTTCGGCAATGCTGCTTGCCGTCGCCGCGATTGCCGGCTGCAATAGCGCCAACTCGGTTACGCCCGCACCGACACCCAACTCGTCGTTTGCGCCCGCGACCGTCGCAAAGATCAACGGTGCGATCGAAACGTGGTTTGCAATGTCGCAGGCGCCCGGCGTCATCGTCGGCATCTACATTCCGGGAAAAGGCACGTACGAGTCGGCGCAAGGAACGGCGAACCCCGCGACCGGCGAGCCGATGCAACTCGACGACCATATGCGAATCGGCAGCGTAACCAAGACGTTCGCGGTGACGGTGCTGCTGCAGCTCGTCCAGAAAAAACTCCTCGGACTCAACGACGTTGTGAGCAAATATGTGTCCGGCGTCCCGAACGGCGACAAGATTACGTTGCGCATGTTGGCGAACATGACCGCTGGAATATATAACTATTCGGCCGACGAAACGTTTGCCGAAGGACTGTACGACGACCCGAGCCGGTCGTACACCCCGCAGCAAGTGCTCGACATCGCTTACTCGCACCCACCAGACTTCGCTCCGGGAACGGCCTGGAATTACAGCAACAGCAACACGGTGTTGTTGGGCGTTATCCTCGAAAAAGCGAGCGGCAAGAGCATGGCGCAGCTGTTTCACGAGTACACGTTCACGCCGTTAGCGTTCACGGGCAGCTCGTGGCCGTCGACCTCCGCGTTGCCGCCGCCGTACGCCCACGGAATTACGGAGGACCCGTTTGACGGTAAGATGGCCGACGCAACCAACTGGAATCCGAGCTGGGCGTTCACCGCCGGTCAGATGATTTCGACACTCGCCGACCTCAAGATTTGGGCGAAGGCGTGTGCGACCGGTGCGCAGATATCGCCGGAATTGCAAAGGCAACGTTTGACGTGGGTGACGTTTCCG
>DASXXU010000029.1:0-58879 GCA_036502885.1 Candidatus Tumulicola sp. | reverse complement strand
GTCACAACCGCCGGCCCTACGAACACGCTCGCGTGAACTTCTTCTTCGATGGCCTCATCCCACGTCACGTAACGACGGTCGCCGTCGGCAGCCTCGTCGACCGCCGCTCCATCGAGCAACACTTGACGCGCGACCATCCGTAAGAATCGCACGGTAATCTCGACCTGCGGGTCTTCGCCGGCCAGCAATGCGTCGAACCCCGCACTGCTACGATCGCCGGCTATCGCGGCATATCGTTCCGGATAGATTCCACCGATGGTAAAGCGATGTTGGTTTTTAAGCGCGCTGCGGCGATACGGCCACAGCAGATATCCTTCGTACAGGACGGTGCGTGCCAACGTTCGCAGAGAGTCGGCGGCCGTCATGTTCGATTGCCGTCCAGCAGCGACTCGATCGTCTGGTTCCACGTCGTAAAACCGCGTTGCGAGCGCAGATCTTGCAGCCGGCGCAGCAGGTTGCGATCGATTCGCAGCCACGCTTCGTCCCCGAACACCATCCCGACCGCCGCTTGCCACGTCGCGACGTCGACCCGGTAGCCGATCTCGCTATCCCACGGCAGCTTTGCCGCGAGCATACGGTCGCCGCTTCGATAAAACACCGTGCCGGTCAACAGCACTTCGATCGGAATGAAGCCACCATCGAGCGCGCTCGCATATTTGACGGCAACGAGGTCGAAGTCGTAGCCACATGGGAGCGTGACGACCGCTTCGGTCGATCCGCCAAAGGCGGGAACGTTGAGCGTTCCGCGCGTCCACGCGATCGGTCCGATCGATCGATCCCACTGCGTCGCGTCGCCAAACAGCTCGCGCATCTTGGAACGCTCGGCTTCGTCGTAGCGACGCCGTTCGGCGGCGATTCGCACGTCGACGTTCAGCGCCAGCCCGAGAACGCTCGCGCCGGCTTCGGCCCCGATATGGAACCGCATGCGCAACGCCGGTGTCGCACTGTCGTTCGCCGCTTCGACGCCACGAACGCCGAACTTGAGGCGCGGAACGGCCCCGAGCGTCGCGTCGATCACGGCGGCGATAGGTTCGGCATCTGCGGGAGAATCGGGTTGCGATCGTCGGGATTGATGCCGGTCGAGCGTTCGGCGGTCGATTTGCCGTTCGGCCGGTGTCCGGGCTGTCGCTCGTAGTTGCCGACGCTGTTCCCTTCTTTAACGCCCTCGACATGCGACGGCATATCCGGCGTTACGCGGATGAATGTTTGCAGCAGCGATTTCAAACTCACGTTGAACTCCTAACCCGCGCCCCGCGGCGCGATGCAAGCTCGTCGAAAAAGCGCCCGACCTCGCTACGGACGGTGTCACCGCCGCCGATGCCGGACCAGTGTTTACGGAAGAGCGCGACCAAGCGATAACATACGTCGATACCCGTCAACCAATAGCGGGCCGGTTGGGTGACGCGGCTGACCAGCAGGGCTTCAACCTCCGGCTGCAATGCTTGCAAGGCCGGATTGGCTGCCTCGATCTCGGACCACGAATCCAGCGGCAGCGTCGACTCGATGCGGCCGGCCGGGCTCGGATAGTATGCGCGAACCGTTCCGTCCGCGGCGCGAACGAAAAATGCCAGCTCCACCGGAAGGCGCAACGAGCTCCACGCCGCTTCGTCGATGTCGATATCGACCGGTCGCCGGCGCTCCGGTACCAAACGGTATCGATCGCCGCCGGCGGCGTCGTGATCGAATAGCAACGCACACGGACGGCACGCGCACAACATTTGATTTTCCGCACGTTCCAGGACGTGGCGGTGCTCGACGGGCACCGGCGCCGCGCACAAGTCGCAGCGCTCTTCTTCGACTTCAGGCCGGCGGGTTGCCGGAGCTCGAATCAACTCGCGTAACCGCGACGGTGCGTTCACAGGACGACAAGCGTGTGCGCCGGTTGTTCTTCGGCTTCAACGCTTGCAATTTCGGGCGCCGTCGCTCGGATGGCATCTTCGATCGCGGATTTGAGCGTGACGGTCGAAGACGCGCATCCGTTGCACGTTCCTGAAAGCCGCACTCGGACCACGTCCCGCTCGACCCCAAGTAGCTCAACGTCGCCGCCGTGCGAGCCAAGATACGGCCGCACGCTTTCGAGCGCTGCCGTCACGCGTTCGTTGAGCGTGTCCGGATGCAGATCGTGCAGGAGCAACAGCGGACCGACCGTATCGTCGGCAGCCAGTTCGCGCACCAGTTCCGGGCGGTCGCGCAAACGCTCGACGATCGTTCGCATGGCCGCCCCATAGAGTTGCAACAGCCCGGAAATCGCTGCTAACGCGCGTTCGTCGTCAATTTCGGCAAGCATCGCCTCCAATTCGTCGACGCCGTGCATCGCCACGAACCTTAGCCTTGCGGGCCGAAGATCGGACTGTGGACGCGCTCGATCGTTTTACCGTTCCCGAGATACATGTGCACGCCGCACGGGAGACAGGGATCGAAACTGCGCACCGCGCGCATGATGTCGACGCCGCGGAAATCGTCCGGCCCGTTTTCCTCAAAGAGCGGCGTGCCTTGCACGGCATCTTCGTACGGCCCCAAGCGCCCATCAGAGTCGGTCGGGTTCCCGTTCCAACAGGTCGGCGGCCACGGCTGATAGTTCGCGATTTTTCCGTCGCGAATCACCAAGTGATGCGAGAGTACGCCGCGCACCGCTTCGTGGAACCCGCAGCCGATGGCTTCGTCGGGTACTTCGAAATCGTTGAACGTCTTCGTTTGGCCGCTACGAACCAGTTGCATCGCCGTCTCGAGGAAGCCGACGGCTTGTGCTGCCGCGTACGCGACGAAGTAGACGCGTGCACGATCGCGCTCCAGCGCGTTCGACCACTTCGGAATTTTCCACTCCAGCGTGGTTTCGGGAAGCAACCGCGACTTCGGAAGGTTGATCTGAACGCTATGCCCGGTCGACTTTACGTGCCCCGTATCGACGATGCCGGCCAATGCCGTCGTCCACAATCGCGACAGCGCGCCGCCGCCGGTATCCAAAGCGATGGTTTCGCCGCTGTCGGGATTGACCCAACGCGGGCTCATAACCCAGCTGTACTTGCCACCGTTTAAGTCGCGTTTCTGCGGTTTCGGCAACGTGGTGACGTTCCACGGGTGGCGGCGGTCAACCGGATTTCCGAGCGGGTCGCGTTCGACGAACATCTCTTCGTTCGTCCAGTCCTGATAGTACGAACTGCCGAGCATGATCCGAATTCCGAGATTGATCTGAACGAGATCGGTGGTCACCAGCTTGCCGTCGAGCACGACGCCGGGCGTGACCTTCATCTTGCGGCCCCAGTCGGTCATGTGATCGTAGCGGTAGTCGCATTCGTCCGGATCCTGGAACGAGCCCCAGCATCCCATAGCGATCCGCCTCTGGCCGACTTTCTCGTATCCGGGCAGCGCATCGTAAAAGAAATCGAAGACGTCGTCGTTCATCGGAACGGCTTTTTTGATGAAGTCCAACACGCTTAGCAGGCGCGACAAGTAGTCGGTGAACACCTGCGGCGTCGCTACGGTGCCCGTGCCGCCGGGATACAGCGTCGACGGGTGAACGTGGCGCCCTTCCATGAGGCAGAACATCTCGCGCGTCGTCCGGCTGACCTCGAGTGCTTTGAGATACAGTTCGCCCGTAAATGGGTTGAACGCCCGCATGATATCGGCAATCGTCTTGTAGCCGTGAATCTTGCCGTGAGGCGCGGGCGTCTTTTCGGCCTTCGCCAGCACGCTCGGGTTCGTTTCTTTCACAATCTGTTCGCAGAAATCGACGAACACGAGATTGTCTTGGAATATCGTATGATCGAAGATATATTCGGCAGCTTCACCAAGATTGAAGATACATTCGGCCAGCGGCGTCATCCGGATGCCGTAGGCCATGTTCTGCGCGTACACCGAACACGTAGTATGATTATCGCCGCAAATGCCACAGATCCGGCTCGTGATGAAGCCGGCGTCGCGCGGGTCCTTGCCCTTCATGAAGACGCTGTAACCGCGGAACATCGACGAGGTGCTCTTACACTCGACGACCTCACGATTCTCGAAATCGATCTTCGTATAGATGCCGAGGTTGCCGACGATACGGGTGATCGGATCCCAGGAACGCTCGACCAGTTTGCGCGGCTTCGTGCCGACGTCTTCGGCGATGCTCATCGGTTGGCGACCTTTCTTTGGTTGCCCCAGCGGGGATCGCTGCCCGTCGTCAACACCGGACCGTTGTGGCGCCACGAGGGCTCTTGGCTGACGGTGCGGTTCGTAATCGAACGCAGCGTCCGAATCAACTTGCCGTAGGGCGCGATTAACGTCCCCGAAACGGTCGCGCCGGCCGGTTCGTCCATGAACGGCATAAACTTATCCGGGAAGCCCGGCATGGTACATCCGATACATATGCCACCAACGTTCGGACAACCACCGATGCCTTTTTGCCAGCCGCGTTTGGTAACGTTGCAATTGACTACCGGGCCCCAGCAGCCGATCTTCACTTGACATTTCGGCGAGTTGTAATCGGTTGCGAAATCGCCTTGCTCGTAGTATCCCGCACGGTTGCACCCTTCGTGCACGGTTTTACCGAACAACCACTGCGGACGCTGCAAGCTGTCGAGCGGTATGATCGGCGCGTTGCCGGCGGCTTGCGCCAATACCCAAGCTAGCGTTTCCATAAAGTTTTCGGGTTGCACCGGGCAGCCGGGAACGTTGACGATCGGCAATCCGCCGGCCGAGCGGAAACTCGGCCCGAGATAATCGCCTAAACCCATGCAGCCGGTGGGATTTCCGGCCATCGCGTGAATGCCGCCGTACGTCGCGCACGTTCCGGCCGCGACCACCGCCCATGCCTTCGGTGCCAATCGATCGATCCACCAATTCAGCGTCAGTGGCTCGCCGGTCGCGGGATCGTTGCCCATCGACGTCCAGTAGCCGTCGCCGTTGATCCGTTCGTTTGGAATCGAACCTTCGACGACGAAAATGAACGGCGCGTCGAGCTCGTCGTTTGCCGCTTGAAAGAACGGCTTTAGAAACTCGTCGCCGCCGAACGTCGGGGAAAGCACTTTGTTGTGTAAGTGGACTTTGGGCAGACCCGGAACGAGTCCCAGCAGCACATCTTCAATCGAGGGCTGCGACGAGTTGGTAATCGATACCGAATCTCCGTCGCAACTAAGGCCTTCCGATGTCCACAGAATGTGAATTTCATCGAATTTGGGCGTCGGTGAGTATGTCGTCGCCATATGTGCGTACCTCTCGACGGGATGTTACCCGCTGTGAAGAAATCACCCGCTGCAAGATGCACGAAGTTTCGATCGCAACCGCCATCGTCGAAGAACTTGAGGAAGTCGCCGCCGAGTCGGGATACGCGCGCGTCTATGCCGTGCGATTGCAAGTGGGCGAGTTGTCATGCGTGGTAAACGAAGCACTGCGCTTCGCCTGGGAATTGGCGACCGAAGGAACGGTCGCTTCGGGCGCACGCCTGGACATCGAACGAATTCCCGTTTCAATAGAATGCAACGCCTGTGGACGCATTGGCGAGCCGCCGTCGAAGCATCACTTTATCTGTGCGGCCTGTGGTTCGCCAAGCACGGCGATCGTTCGCGGGCGCGAGTTACTAGTCGCGGCACTGGAGGTCGATGATGCCGATGCGGGTCGTGGAGATCGCGCGTTCGATCCTCAAAAAGAACTCGACGCTGGCGCTCGGCCTGCGTGAACGCTTTGCAAAGCAGCGAACGTATGTTTTTAATTTGCTCTCCAGCCCGGGAGCCGGCAAAACGACGCTGCTCGAGGCCACACTTCGTGAACTAAACAGGCGCTATGCCGTCGCGGCGCTGGTCGGAGATCAGGCAACCGATAACGACGCCGTGCGTTTGCATCGCAGCGGCGTGCCCGTCAAGCAAATTACTACCGGCGGGGAGTGCCGGTTGGACGCGATTATGATCGAACAGGCGCTCGAGGGGTGGGAACCCGCCACGCTCGACGTACTGGCGATCGAAAACGTCGGAAATCTGATTTGTCCGGCCGAGTATGATTTAGGAGAAGATTTGCGCGTGGTGCTGTTCTCGGTAACCGAAGGCGAGGATAAGCCGCTTAAATACCCGTTAGCGTTCAACACGGCCGACGTCGTGTTGATCACCAAGACCGACTTGAGCCTTGCCACCGATTTCGACGAGGTCGCCGCCCGGCAAGCGATCGACCGCGTTCATCCGGGCGTCCCCATAATCGAAGTCTCGGCTCGAAGCGGCGATGGTTGCGATGGGTGGATCGAATTTTTAACCGCGCGCATCGACGCGAAGCGGTTTCCGCTAGCGGCAACCCTAAACGAACACTCGCATCCGCACATGCACTCGCACGCGCATGCCGATGGCCCCGAACACGAGCACGTGCACGACCATCCGCACGGCCACGATCATCCGCACGACCACATGCACTAAGCGCCGGCCATGAGCCGCGCCTTTAGCCTGGCGGGTTTGCGCCACGTCGCCGACAACGCGTCGCCGCGCATACGCCGGGATATCGCACGAATGTATGCCGTGCTGACCGCGTTTAATCTCGGCGTTTGGGCGTGCGCCTTCGCGCTGTTCCACCGTCACCCGGTGATGTTAGGAACCTCGTTGCTCGCGTACTCGTTCGGACTGCGCCACGCCGTCGATGCCGACCACATCTCCGCCATCGATAACGTCACGCGTAAGCTGGTTCAGGATGGACAACGTCCGGTTGCGACCGGATTCTTCTTCTCGCTCGGACATTCTACGATCGTGCTGGCGCTTACGGTTGCGATTGCGATTGGGGCTACGTACGTAAAGCACAATCTCCCGAATCTCGAAAGTGCCGGCAGCTCGATCGGAACGTTGGTTTCGGCCCTCTTTTTGTTTGCAATCGCGATTCTGAACGCGTTCGTTTTGGCCGACGTGCTGGGCGCGTTCGGCGAGGTGCGGGCCGGACGCGTCTATCGTGAAGAGAACGTGGAACGGTCGCTGCAACGTCGCGGACTGCTGGGACGAATGTTCGCCCCGTTGATGCGGATGGTCGATCGCAGTTGGAAAATGTATCCGATTGGTGTGCTCTTCGGACTCGGGTTCGACACGGCAACCGAAGTGGGGTTGCTCGGCATCGCCGCCGTGGAGAGCGGCAAAGGCATGCCGGTGGGCGCGATTTTAGTCTTTCCGCTATTATTCGCGGCGGGCATGTCGCTGCTCGATACGACCGACGGGATCTTGATGCTCGGCGCTTACGGATGGGCGTTCGTCAAACCGATTCGCAAGCTGTACTACAACGCGGTGATCACCTTCGCGTCGGTCTTCATCGCCGTCGCAGTCGGCGCCGCAGAAGTACTCGGGATGCTGGTCGACCGGTTGCATCTTTCCGGTCCGCTGTGGGATGCGGTAGGATCGTTCAACGACCATTTGGGTATGGTTGGATTTGCGCTGGTAGGATCGTTCGTCGCGATTTGGGTCTTCGCGGCGATCGTTTACAGGTTGCGAGGCTGGGACGTAATTGAAGCGGGGACCGCGCCGGAAGCGTAACCCGGTTTGTTGTAGGTTATCGAAAAGCTTAGGAACTCCACTCGACCGGCAACCGCACTAGCACGATGTTACCGTGTTCGCTGCGTGACACGCTCACGTCGCTGCAGAATTTGAAAACGATATATAAACCGCGGCCGCTTTCGCTCATGTCCGCCGGAAGCGCTGGTGCGAACGCGAACGGGCGCCCGCTGTCGGCCACTTGCAAAAAAGCCCCACCGGTTCCATTCGACCGAACTTCGATTTCGATTGGCCCAGCAGCGTGCCGGACGACGTCCGCTACCAATTCCGTAAACACCATAACGGCGGCGTCATAGTCCGAGTCGGGCGTACATACGGATCTCAGAAAATCGAGGTAGTTGGTCTTCTCAAAGAGAGCCTTCTCGGCTTTGACGGCCTCGAAACTCCAAACGCGCGCGGCCATTGCTCCAACTTCCGCGGGCCGGTCGCTTCGCTCGGTGTAAGCCGACCCTCTGGGTCTCTACCCCGAAATGGAGCAGCGCAATCGAATGGTTATTGCCCCGATCGGAGGCTTTCTATTAAGAACAATCGCTCGAGGTTTAGCAGGGCGATCATTCTCGCAATTCCCGGCGCGACGTTTTGTAACCTGAACGTACGATCTGGAAATTTCGCCCGCCACGCACGCAACTGAGCGATTAAGACGCCAATGCAGGAGCAATCCACGGAATTGGTCGTCGAAAGGTCCAGCACGATGTCTTCGCTCGAAGGAATTCCCGCGACTTCGGCGCGCAGATCGTCTTTTCTACCGACGTCGTAATCGCCGCCTTGGAGCTTTAGCATACAAACGTATTCTAGGCCTCAAACGAGGCGAATTCTGCCCGAAACCGGGCTCAAGAGTCGGAGCATCGCGAGATAAACGCAACCACGTACAGGTCGGACGCTCCGCCCCTTGGAACCACGTTAATACTCGACGCCTCCGCCGGAGCGAGCGAGGCCGCGGTCTCAACATAGAGCTACCGTAGGCCCTAACCGAGCATCAAGTTCCAGTCGGCTTGCTATGGAGCCGGCAAGAACGGGCTCGGCAACATGTCTCGCAAACCGTTGAAAACGAGTAAAGGCAACCTTTTTCTCGACAACCTGTCACCAAACGCGATGGACGCAATTCGTCCGTCGCTCGTCCCGATCGCGCTCGAACATGGTGAGATCGTCGACCAACCCGGGAAACCATTCGATCGGGTCGTGTTCCCCATTAACAGCATCGTATCGGTAGTGCTCGACATGGCCGATGGCGACACGGCCGAAGTGGGCATCGTCGGCCGCGAGGGCATGACCGGACTGTCGATTGTTTTAGGGCAATCCACGGCACAGCATCGCACCATCGTGCAATTACCCGATGGCGCAGCGTGTATGCCGGTGCCCGATTTGCGAAACGCTCTCGAAAAAGAACCCGACCTGAGATCTGCGATGCTCCGTTACGCGCAAGCAACGATTAACGCGAGCTCGTACCTCTCGGCTTGTAACGGCTTACACATGACGAACGAGCGTTGCGCCCGCTGGCTCCTCATGGGACACGATCGCGTTGTCGGCGACGTGCTTCCGCTCACGCAAGAGTTTTTAAGCCAAATGCTCGGCGTCCAAAGGACCGCGGTGAACATCGCCGCGGGGGTTTTGCAAGAGGCCGGCTTTATCTCGTACACGCGTGGCCACATTACGATTCGCAACCGTTCCGGCCTCGAATCGGCCGCTTGCGAATGCTACGACGGCATGGACGAAACGTGGCAAAACGTGATGGGTTACTCGACCAAAAAACCAGCCTAGATTCCGTCAGTGCACGTGTGTGAAGTTGCCGAGCGGTACGCACGCGCGTAATCGCTCGAGCGCCCGACGCATCCCGATCGGCCGTTGCGGACGGCCGACCGCATCGAAATACCATTGCGGATCGATGTTGAGCGTCCGCGTTTGGATCATCGCGACGCCCGAATCGCGGAGAAACGCTTCCGCCGCAACGGCCTCGTTATCGTCGTCCGTGACACCGGGATGCGTCAGCAAGTTGATGCTCGTTCGCAGGCCGCCGTTCACCGCCAGCCGGATCGACGCAAGCACGTCGTCGAGGCCGTAACCGATCGGCCGGTAATACGCCGCGTACGCGTGCGGCCGGAACGAGTTCAAGCTGATTCGGGCCGCATTGAGGCCCGCGTCGATGCAGCGTTGCAGCGCCTCCGGAAAACTGCCGTTCGTATTGATATTGATCGTACCGTTCGAGCGCGCGGCGCGAATGAGTTCGATCGCACGGGCGATAGTGGTCGAGCGTAGCAGCGGCTCGCCCTCGCAACCCTGGCCGAACGAAACGATACCGTCGTCGACCCGTTCCAAGTGCGCGATGGCCACGCGTGCCAGCTCGTCCGGCGTCGTTTCGAACGAGATGCGCGCCTGGGGCGAGGGCACCCCGGAATCGGGTTCCTGTTCCGAAATGCAGCCGATGCAACGCGCGTTGCACTTCGGAGATACGGGTAACGCTGCTTCGCCCCATGCCAAGAAGACGTTTTGCGCCGTAAAGCAGCCGTATTCGCGCGAGCACAGCGCGACTTGCCGAAGCACCCGATTGGTTGGATCTTCCGCCACCCGTTTATCGAGGAGCGCTTCTAATTCGCCGGCGGCGAAATCGCGCGGGCTCCATTGCTCGCTCTCATCTGTTTTGGCGGCGGCGACATATAATTCGCCATCCACCGCGCACGCAAACGTGTACCCAAATAGCGGAAGATCCGGAGCACCACGGTCCGTCACATATGCCGGCACCAGCAATCGCGTGTAACCGGCCGGCAAAATCACCGCCAACGCGCGCCCGTCGGAACTCGGGCCGATCGTACTGAGCGGACGCCGCCCCGGAAGCACCATCTCGACGGTGCCGTCCGGCGCCGGAATCAGTTCATCGAGTTCCGGCTCGCGAACGAGGCCGCCATCGGCGAACGCGCCGTACTCTTCGTCGAAATAAATGTGTCCGGCGTCATCGCAATAGGCTAAACCGGCGCGGCGTTCGCTAACGATCGAAGGCATCGTCCGCAACCGTGGTATCGAATACGCGCACGGCGGGTCCCGTTAAGAGTGCGTTTCCGTCATCATCCCAAGCAACGGAAAGGAGGCCGCCGGGAACGCGCACGTCGAGCGGCGCACGGTCGTTCCGTAGTCGTGCAAACACTTCGGCCGACGCAACCGCTCCGGTGCCGCACGCTTTGGTGGGGCCGACGCCGCGTTCCCAATGCAAAACGTCGATGCCTTCGCCGTTCGAAGCGATGACGTGTACGTTCGTCCCGTTGGGGAAACGACGGTCGTTTTGCAGCGCCTTCGCGAACGACCCCAGCTCGTCTTCATCGGTAGCATCGCGCACCAACACGACGTGTGGATTGCCGAGATCGACGAACCACGCGTCGTCGTTTCCATCTAGCCGCTCGGCCAGCGGGCGCCCCATCGTAACACGCACCAAAAACTCCGGCTCGGTCGCCACAACCTGCGTGCCAACCACGCCCGCTCCGGTTTCGAACGCGAAGCTGTCGCCTTCGCCGGCTTCGTGCAGCCAACGCGCCGCGCATCGGACGCCGTTTCCACACATCTCGGCGTCGCTTCCGTCCGCATTGACGACCCGCATTGAAAGGTCGGCCGCAGCATCTTGCGTCACGTCGATGACGATAACCCCGTCGGCACCCACGCCCATTCGGCGGTCGCAGGCATGCCGCGCGAACGCTGCAAGATCATCGATACGTTGTGTGCGTCGATCGACGACGATGAAATCGTTCTGCGTTCCGTGCATTTTCGTCAGCGCGACCATGTCACCCGGCCTTCTCACGCCATCCGAGCTTCTCCCGCGCTGCGCCCGCCACCGCGTCAGGCGCGAGGCAGAATGTGCCAGGTTCGCGCCGAAACCATGCCAGTTGCCGCCGCGCATACCGTTTCGTCGCACGAACCAGCGATGCAAGCAGTTCCTGCCGCGTCCCCCAGCCGCGCAAATGCGCGAGCGCCTGCGGGTAGCCCACCGCGCTGGCCGCAACCGCCCCGGCGCCGATGCGTTCGGCCTCTTCCAACAGGCCGTTCTCGATCATCTCCTGCGCCCGTCGTACTATACGAGCGTCGATTTCCTCGATCGGAACGTCCAGAGCAATCTTTACGAACGCGGGCCGCTCGATGGTCACCGGCCCGGACGAGTCGGCTGCATCTCGCGTCAAATGAATTTCGAGCGCTCGTAACACACGGTATGTATCGTTCGGAAGTATCGCGGTCGCGCGGCGCGGGTCGAGTTGCGCGAGCCAAGAGTGCAAAAATCCGCCGTCGTGCGTCCTTGCCTCGCGTGCCAGACGTTCGCGCAGTTGCGCGTCGTACGCGCGCGCCAGCGACACGCCACCGGTCAGCGCCCGGATGTAAAAGCCCGTGCCACCCACGACCAACGCGTTTTTTCCGCGGGCGTGAATAGCGGCGATTGCGTCGAGCGCGTCGCGCTCGAACCGTCCGGCCGAATAGCGCTCGTACGGATCGAGGATGCCGACGCAGTGATGCGGGATCTCGAGCAACGCCGCGCTCGACGGGGCCGCGGTTCCAATCGGCATGTCGCGATAGACTTGCCGGGAATCGGCACCGACGATCTCCGCGTCGAAGCGGCGCGCCAACCGCAGCGCCAACTCAGTTTTTCCGGTAGCGGTCGCGCCCGCCACCACGAGCACGCCGCGCTCGGCCATGTTAGCGCTTGAACATGCGCGCGACGGCATCGGGTGCTAAACGCACCATCGTCGGACGCCCGTGCGGACAATGCATTGGGTTCGCACAATGCTGCAGGCGCTCGACCAGCGTCGACATCTCGGCAACTTCCAGCCGTTCGCCGGCTACCGTAACGGAATGGCACGCGAGCGACGCCCACACACGCTCGCGCACGCTTCGTTGGCGCGGCTCGCCGATGTCGTCGAGAAATCCCGTAACGTCGAACGAGCGCGCGCCGTATCCGGCCGGCGTCGAAACGATGCGGAAAGCGCGATCGCCGAACGGTTCGATCGTCAAGCCGCCCTCTTGCAGCGCTTCGAGCGACTGTTCGAGAAATTCCGCGCGTGCCGCATCCAGCTCGACGACGTGCGGAACCAACAGCGGCTCGCTTGGAGCGCCGCTCGCGGCACGTTCCACGATTTGTTCGTACGCGATGCGTTCGTGCGCGGCGTGCTGATCGACTAGGACGAGATCGTCGCCGTCGAACGCCACGATATACGTTCGTTGCAACTGCCCGGCGATTCGTAATCCGCTCGCGACGACGGGTTCGTCGTCCGCGCGTTCGAAGAGCGGCACGATGCGTTCGGCGTTAACGTCGAGTGGCGGAGCCGCCGATACGCCGTCGAGCGAAATGCCACCGTTGCGCTCGTGAAAACGGCGCGTCGCATCCGCCGCCAACGTTGCAGCGATCGAACGCCGAACGCCATCGAACACCTGCGTCGCATAACGCAAGCGTACGTCGCTTTTCGTCGGGTGCACGTTGGGGTCGATGTGGCCCGGCGGCAATTCCAAGAACAGCACGCCGTAGGGATGTCGGCCGCTCATCGCATACGTCGAGTAACCCGCGCTCCACGCGCCTGACAGCGAAGCCCCGCGCAGCAGCCGTCCGTTGACGAACAACAGCTGCATGCGACGATCCGGCCGGTCGGAACCGGGGGCGCTCACATAGCCCGCCACTTTGCCGCCGACGCTCGCCGCGGCGGCTGCATCTAACGGCAGCAACGCTTGCGCGGCGCGTCCTCCGAATACCATCGCTAACCGTTCGCGCGCATCGGTCGTTCCGGGCATGATCCAGACATCGCTGCCGTCGTGCCGCAGCACGAAGGTCGTTTGCGGATAGGCCAGCGCGAAGCTGGAGAGCCACGACGAAATGCGGCCGAACTCGTTGGCCGGCGAACGCAAGTATTCGCGACGAACCGGAACGTTGAAAAACAGATCGGTGGCCCGCACGCGGGTTCCGGGCGGCGCCGCGATCGGTTCGACCTCGGTCGCGCGTTCGCCGTGCGTCTCGATGCGATAGCCGACGTGCGAACCAGGACGGCGCGAAACCACCTCGACGTTCGCAACCGCCGCAATCGAAGCCAAACCTTCGCCGCGAAACCCCAACGTCTCCACCGATTCGAGGTCGACCGCATCCCGCAGCTTGCTGGTCGCATACCGTCGCACGGCCAACCACAGTTCTTCGGGCGGGATTCCGCCGCCGTCGTCGACCACCTCGATCGAATCGCTGCCGCCGTGTTGGATCGAAACGGTTACGCGCGTAGCGCCAGCATCCAGCGCGTTTTCGACCAGTTCTTTCACGACCGATGCCGGCCGTTCGATGACTTCGCCGGCGGCAATCTGTCCGATCGTCTCGGGATCGAGTTCGAGGATCGGCATTACGAGATAGGCATCTACGACGGGTAGATCAATGCCAGTTGTTGTTCCACCGGCAGCGCACGCGCGTTGGTACGGCGTAGCGGAACCTGCGTTTCGACATCGGCTTGTCCGGCCAGCGTTTCTGCGATCTCCCGCGCGCGCTCGACGACCGACGCCGGGAGACCGGCCATGCGCGCGACCTCGATGCCGAACGAGCGCGACGAACTTCCCGGGGCTACTCGATGCGAAAACACCGGCGCGCCGCCGCGCGACATGTTTTCCACGGCGGTGATGTGGTAGTTAGCGACGGCGTTCCAATGATCGGCCAGCGCGCACAGCTCGTGAAAATGGGTTGCGAATAGGACCATCGGCGCACGCGATTCGAGCGCGAGTAGAAACTCGCAGATCGCTTGCGCGATCGAAAGGCCGTCTAACGTGCCGGTTCCGCGACCGACTTCGTCGATCAATAAAAGCGACCGATCCGTGCTGCGGCGCAGAATGTTGGCCGCTTCGGCCATTTCCATATAGAACGTCGATTGGCCCGACGCGAGATCGTCGCCGGCCCCGATTCGCGTGAAGATACGATCGACGATCCCGAGCCGCATCGAGGCAGCCGGCACGAACGAACCGACCTGCGCCATGATCGTCAACAACCCGGTTTGCCGTAAATAGGTCGATTTGCCGCCCATGTTCGGCCCCGTCAGCAAGATGAATCGTTGGTCCCCGGCACGCAGCGCGCAGTCGTTCGCTACGAACTGCGCGTGCAGAATCGCCTCCATTACCGGGTGCCGCCCGGCCTCGATCGCGATCGAGCTCTCGCCATAAAAACGCGGGCGAACGTACCCACGCTCGGCCGCGCATAACGCCAGGGCTGCGAACGCATCGATTTCGGCGATCGCGTCGGCCGCGTCCAGCAGCTGATCGATGCGGGCTGCGATTCGCCCGCAAAGCTCGCCAAAGAGGCGCTGTTCGAGCCGCTCCTGGCGCGTCTGCGCCGTTGCAATCGCAACCTCGAGCTCTTTGAGTTCCGGCGTCGTGTAACGCTCGGCGTTGGTGAGCGTTTGTTTGCGGACGTATCGCTCCGGCACGGATGCGACGTGCGCGTTTCCAACCTCGAGCGCGTATCCGTACGCGCTGGCGTACCGCACTTTCAGCGACTTGATGCCGGTGCGCTCGCGTTCTTGCTCTTCGAGCTGCGCGAGTTGTCCGCGAGCGTCGCCACGCAGCGCGACGCACTGCGCCAGCTCCAGGTTGCTCTCGGGACGGATAACCCCGCCGTCGACGATTTGTGCCGGCAGATCGTCGGCCAGCGTACGCCGCAAGTCGTCGAGCAGTTCGCCGAAATCGGCGATGCGATCGCACACCGGCGCGAGCGCTTGCGGTGCGGCATCCCGAATCGGTCCCAAGCATTCGATCGTCCGTAGAAGCGAGCCCAGATCGCGCGGTCCGGCTCGCCCCAGGCGCACTTTTTGTGCGATCCGTTCGAGGTCGAAACAACCTTTCAGAAGCTCGCGCAGCGTCGTACGGCGCGCGTGCTCGTCGATCAGCGATGCAACCGCGTCTTGGCGCGCTTCGATCGCATCCGCATCGATCAACGGCGCGACGATCCACCGCCCCAGCATGCGCGAGCCCATGGCCGTCGCGCACCGATCCAGCGTCGCACACAGCGTCGCGCGCGGATTCTGACCGATCGAGCGCGTGAGTTCGAGGTGTTTGCGCGTCGAAGCGTCCAGCTCGAGAAAGCTCCGTAGGCGATAGAAAACCGGCGGGCGCAGGCCACCCCCTTCCGGATCCTGAGAGCGCTCGTTATTTGCGATTCCGGTACGGCGCAAAAACGCGTTGAGGACGTCCAGCGAGCGACGCATCGCAATCGACTCATCGCGCGAAAATCCGTCGACCGCATTGCCGGAAGCGGGCGCTGCGGCCCCGATCGGTGGTTGCGTTACGCGCGCGCCGGCAGCTTCTAAGTCGGCGGTTAAAACAGCACGCAGATCGGAAGGGACGTCGGCCACGATTTCGGCGGGCGCGATGCGATACAACTCGGCCAGCAAATCATCGTACGTATCTGCGCCCGAAAGCGCCGTCGCCGAGCACGAACCGGTGGAGATATCCGCGTACGTCAGCGCAAATGCATTTTCGAACGAAGAAACGGCGGCAAGGTAGTTATTGCGGCCGCCTTCCAAGAGTTGCTCCTCGATCAGCGTGCCGGGCGTCACCAATCGAACGACGTCGCGGCGAACCAGTCGATTGGGTTGCGGAACCTCGAGTTGCTCGGCCAACGCGACGACGAAACGTTGCGCGACGAGCTTGGCCAGATATTGCGCCAACGCATGATGTGGAACGCCGGCCATCGCGATGCGTTGCCCGCCACCGGCTTCTTTACTCGTCAGCGCGATCTGGAGCGCACGGGCAACGGTCTCGGCGTCCTCCCCGTAGGCTTCGTAAAAATCGCCGACGCGGGACAGCAGGACGGCTTCGGGGTGCTTTGCTTTCATCCCGAAATACTGCTCGAGCATGGGGGAGTATTTCAGGTGCCGAGTGCCTCGCCGATGGCTTTAACGTAGGTTCCTTTCGGGTAACCGGTGCCGCTCATCGGTGCTTGCGGGTTATCCAAATCCATGTCCCAAATCATAATGCCGCGATAGTTGTTTTGCACGATCCAACTCGCGTAGTTGCTGCAATCCGTAGGTTTGAGGAACGACCCGTCGTCGGCTTCGCCGATCATCAGCCCCATCACCACTTTGTTCGCGGGAAACGTCTTGCCGCCGCCGATCGGCACGTTCGAGAATTCTTTTACGATGTCGAGGTAGCAGTCGTCCGAAGTGCCCGGTACGTACTGGCAGTTTGGATTGGTCGACGGCTTCCAGCCGTATTGATCGTAATCCATGACGTTTACGTAATCGATATCGCTGCCCGCGTTCTTTAAGATCAGCCGGTCTTCTCCAAAACCTTGGGAGAGATCGACCTGCGGATCGGCGCCGGCCGAATCGGCATCGAAGCTGATGACCGCGTTGGGAAAGGCCCGGCGGGTGGCTTCGATCACGTTGATGAGCTGTTGCTGACCGTTGGTTGGGATTACCTCGTCGTCGAAATCGAATCCATCGTAGATTCCCGGATTGGCCTTGAGATAGGCCTTGAGATTCGAAACGAACTGCTTCGGATCCGTAATATCGAACTGCGACGTCGCGCCGCCGAACGATAGCAGCACTTTTCCGCCGTGCTTATGAATCTGCCGCGCGCCCGGCTTGAGCGGGGAAGTGTTTTGCGGATTCGAGATGGAGTTCGAGCTCGCGATGCTGAACGCGACGTCGACGTTCGTAACCGTGTTGGGCGCCATGCCGAGCTTATAGAACGCATCTTCTTTATTCGTGTCGGACCACGACTCCCAAAAGCCGATGAACTCGATCGGCTGCGACGGGCCGGCATGCCGCTTCTGCGCCACATCCGTTTGGGGCGGAAGTGCCGCCGTGCCACCGTGACACGAGCTTAGCGCGGCCGACGCGGCAAACGCGACGGCCGCCATCGAGCTTCGTACGTTCATAATAAACTCACCATCGGACGTTCGACTTGCAGCGAGGCGGCATCGAATCGGCGGGCCCGGCCGACGATCGTTCCGCTACATCCCCACACGTGCGCGGTTTCGATTCGTACGTCGAGCCACGGTTCGGCGGCGTAGAGCCTTTCGTCGTAATCCGGCGGTTTGGGCGCGATGACGGTCACGTTGTCGGTAGCCTTCGAAGACAACTTTCCGGCGTCTTTTTTGGAGTCGCCGGCGATCAGTGCGCGAACGGTAGTGCCGAGTTTGGCATCGTGATAGGCACGCGTTGCCGCATTTTGCGCGTCGACCAGCCGGCCGAATCGTTCCGTCACGACATCGTGCGGCACTTGCTCCCAGCGAGCCGCGGGGGTACCGCGCCGGATCGAATACATGAACGTGAACGCGTTGGCAAACACGCCGCTTCGAACGTAGTCGAGCGTCCGCGCGAAATCGTCTTCTGTTTCGCCCGGAAACCCGACGATGATATCGGTCGTGATGGCCCAATTCGGCAAGTAGCGGCGAATCAGGCGAACCTTCTCATCGAAACCCGCCGCCGTGTACTTGCGATTCATTCGGCGCAGTACCGGGTCGCTGGCCGATTGGAGCGGCAGGTGCACGCGCGGATTGAGCGCCGGCACGTCCGCAAGAATGCGGATCATCGGCTCGGTAAAATCTTTCGGATGCGGCGAGATAAACGTCAGCCGTTCCAGGCCATCGATTTCACCCGCCGCGACGCACAGATCGCCGAAATCGGTTCCACGGGCCGCATCGGTCCACGCGTTAACCGTTTGCCCTACCAACATCACCTCGCGCGCGCCTTCGGCGACACGCGCGGCCACATCGCGCAGTATCTCTTCGGTCGGGCGATGGTCGAATCGGCCGCGAACGTGCGGAACGATACAGAACGTGCAATAGTACGAACACCCTCGCTGCACGTTGACGAACGCCCGCAGTTGCGTAAACGGCCCCACGATCGCATCTGCCGTTCCGCCCAACGCGTTGGTCAGATCCGCTGCGGAGCCGTCATCGATATCGAACTCCGGGACCCAATCGAGCAGGCGATCTCCCAGCTCGCGAAGCTGCCGCGTTCCAAAAACGGCATCCACGTGCGGCGCGAGCGTCTGCATGCGATCGCGATCCTGTTCGGCCAAACAGCCCATAACCACCAATCGGACCGCGGGATCGGCGTCCTTGAGCACCTTGAAGTGATTCATGCGTCCGTACGCACGCCGTTCGGCATTATCGCGGACGGTGCAGGTGTTCAGAATCAGGACGTTGGCCTTTTCGGGCTCCTCGACGATGGCGTAGCCGGCCGACGCGGCACGATCGGCCACGTACTGCGAATCGGCTTCATTCATCTGACAACCGAACGTCTCGATATAAATGTTGGCCATAGAGCATGGGTGGGGTTCGCTTCTTCGACGAGCTCTTCCGGCCGATGGTTTTGCACAGCCGCTGCGAACCTATGCGCCGTGGAAGCACCCAGCGACTCCGGCCAAGAGAGCGCCGCCCTTCGTCCGGCCGTTGTAGCCATCGTCGGCCGTCCGAACGTCGGCAAAAGCGCGCTATTTAACCGCTTGATCGGGCGGCGCTTGGCGATCGTCGAGGACACCGCCGGCGTGACGCGCGACCGCTTGTACGCCGTGTGCGACTGGCGTGGCCGCACCTTCGGTCTGGTGGACACGGCCGGGATCGATCCGCAGGTCGAATCGGTGCACGGCGACGCGTTGGCTGTGGCCGCACGCGGGCAGGCCGAGGCGGCCGCGTCCGAAGCCGACGTCGTCATCTTCGTCGTCGACGCGATGGCGGGATTGCACCCGCTCGACGATGAGGTTGCCGCAATTCTGCGCCGCGGACGGCGTCACGTCGTTCTGGCGGCCAATAAGTCGGAATCGCCCGCGGCGGCTGCGTCGGCATATGCTGAGTTTTCTCGTCTCGGGTTTGGCGAACCGATCACCGTATCGGCGTTGCACGGCGAGGGTTCGGGCGATCTGCTCGATCGCGTGGTCGACGCGTTGCCGGAACGTCCGGACGCGACCGGCGGAGACGAACTCGCGCTCGCGATCGTCGGGCGCCCAAACGTCGGCAAGAGTTCGCTGCTCAACGCATTGCTCGGTGAAGAACGCGCGATCGTGAGCGACGTTCCCGGAACGACGCGCGATGCCATCGACACCCTGCTAACCGGGCGCGACCGGACGATCCGCCTCATCGACACCGCCGGCGTCCGCAAACAACCGCAGGCGCACGGGTCGATCGAATATTATTCCGCGTTGCGCTCGCTCAAAGCGATCGCGCGATGCGACGTCGCGCTGCTGGTGTTCGATGCGATGTCGGGCGTAACGGCGCAAGATAGGCGCTTGGCGGGCATCGCGATCGAAGAACGCAAAGGCTTGATTTTGGTCGGCAACAAGTGGGACCTCGTGCGCGAACAAGGCGAGTTTAGTCAAGGCGAACTTGCCAACGTTATCCACGATATCATGCCTTTTGCACGATTCGCGCCGGTCACATTTCTTTCGGCTCTGACGCATCGCCGTCTGGGAAGTTTGCTGCCGGTCGTCGACCACGTCGCCGAAAACCTGAAACGCCGAATTGCAACCGCGCGTTTGAACTCGGTCGTGCGCGCGGCGGTGCTCGCGCATCCGGCTCCGACCTCGAACGGCCGCGTGTTGAAGATTTTCTACGCGACGCAACCGGGCGTGAGCCCGCCGCTGTTCGTATTCATCTGCACCGATCCGGATGCGGTGCCGTCGCACTACAAACGCTTTCTCGAAAACGTGCTGCGTCAGGAGTTCGATTTCGAAGGCGTGCCGCTCACGCTCGAGTTTCGGCCGCGCCGTGCCGGCGAGCAAGACGACGGATGATCTTCGCGATCTGGGCTGCAGCGATACCGATCGCGTTCGCGATCGGTTCGATTCCGTTCGGATACATCGTCGGAAAAACGGCCTTCGATACCGACATCCGCCGCCAAGGGTCCGGCAATATCGGCGCGATGAACGCATTGCGCACGCTCGGAAAACGCGGCGCGGCGGCCGTGCTAATTCTGGACGCGCTCAAGGGCTTCGTTCCGGCTTTTATCGCAGTGCGCTTCGGCATGCCGGAACTCGCGGCGTGCGTGGCCGCCGCAGCCGTTCTCGGGCACTGTTTCTCGCCGTGGCTGGGATGGCGCGGCGGTAAGGGCGTTGCGACCTCGTTCGGTGCCGTCTTTGCCTTTAGCTGGTTGGCCGGGCTGCTGGTCTTCGTGACGTGGGCGACCGGAGCCGGAACCACGCGGTATTCCTCGGTAGGATCGATGGCCGGTGCCGTCCTGGCGCCGGTTTTCGTGTGGTTTACGACCCATTCGGTCGCCGAAACGATTTTCTCGACGCTCGCCGCTTTGCTGATCCTCTACGCTCACCGCGAAAACATCGCTCGATTACGCGCGGGGACCGAGCGCGCGATCGGCGCCGGAAGGAAATAAGCCGCGCCAGGGCTTCGCCGATAACGGCCCGTATTTGCCACGGTCATGATTTCGTCCAACGATCTTCGTAACGGCGTTACCGTCGTCGTTGACGGCCATTTGTGGACCGTCATCGAGTTTCTCCACGTGAAGCCGGGCAAGGGGTCGGCGTTCGTTCGCACCCGCCTGAAAAATGTTCGCACCGGTACGACGTTGGAACGGACGTTTCGCGCCGGCGAAAAACTCGAACGCGCCACCGTCGACAACCGTCAGATGCAGATGCTCTACAACGACGCCGACGGCTACCATTTCATGGATCAAGAGACGTTCGAGAACGTTACGCTGCAACGCGACTTGATCGGTGGCCCGGCCGATTTCCTTAAAGACGGCTCGGTAGTCGACGTGCAACTGCACGACGGCGTCGCTATCGGTGTCGATCTTCCGCCGCACGTCGAACTCAAGGTGATCGAAACCGATCCCGGGTTCAAGGGCGACACGGCCACCAACGCCACGAAAGCGGCCAAGATCGAAACGGGCGCGACGGTGCAAGTGCCGTTGTTCGTTGAAACCGGAAACATCATCCGGATCGACACGCGCGACCGCCGGTACATCGGCCGAAGCAGTTAGATTTCAGTGCGGCGTTTACGAACGCTGAACGTCGCACTGCTCGCGGGCGTCGCGGCCGCCGCAATCGCGATCGTTCTCCAAAACCTTCCCGAGACAACGTTTCCGCTCGGCAATCGCCTCGCGGATCTATCGGCGCACGTCTCGGCGTCGGCGACCCTTACGCAGCTTGGCTGGCTTCGCCCGGCGTACGAAGTCGCGGCCAATCCGAATATTGGGATCGTGACGATTGACGACGCAACGTATCGAAAATTAGGTTATCCGCTTCCGCGTTCGGATTACGCCAAGTTGCTCGACACGCTCCGTGCGGCCGGCGCGAAGGCGGTGGCGTTCGATATTCAATTTCTCGATCCGAGCCGCGATCCAAAACAGGACGTTGCGTTCGCTGCGGCATTGCGCCGAATGCCGGCCGCGCTTGCGTTTCCGCTAAGCACGACGGCGAGCGGCAACATCGGCGAACAACGTCCGGTTGGGTCCTTGGCTTCAGCGGCTTCTGCTACCGGCTTCGTGACGATCGATGCGCCCGGCGGATACGTTATCGGACAACCGCTATCGATTCGCACGGGTAATCACGGGACGCACGCCGGCGAACGGTTGCTTTCCCTCTCCGCGGCGGCCGCCGATCTGTTCGATCCTCGCGCGTTCGACGAACGGTCGATCCCGCTCGATTCCGACGGGCGCATGTTGCTGCTTCCGCCGGCAACGGCGCATCATCAAGATGCCGCCGGCAGCGACGTGCAAACGCAGTCGTTCGCGGGCCGAGGAATGCTTTCGTTCGCCGACGCGCTGGATGCAACGCCCAACTCGCTGCGGGCATTCGCGAACGGCGCGCTGATCTACGTCGGTGCGACCGCGGCGGGGCTGTTCGACGTTTCGACCACCGCAGGTCGGGGCCGGGTTCCCGGATTATTTATCGGCGCCCGTCTCGCCGATCAGTTGATGCGTGGCTTCTTCTTGCGTCCGGCCCCGGCGTTGCTGGATGCGATCGTTACGTTGCTACTCGCGCTCGGCGCGGCATTGCTCGTCGTATACGTGCGCGTCGGCATCGCGGCGCTGGTCGTCGTCGTGGGAGCGGTCGTCTACGGCGGGCTCAATCTCTGGCTTTTCGTCGACCGGCTGTACTGGTTGGATCTGGTGCACGTGGTGCTCGCCGTCGTAATCGCTACGCTTGCGACCGGCATCTACCGCGTCGTGCTCGAAAGCGGACAACGGCGCATGGTGACACAGCTGTTCGGCATGCACGTTAGCCCGGCCGTCGTCGGTGAAATCCTTCGCAGCGACGACCCGGCGGATACGTTGGCGTTGCGCGGTAAACGCGTTCGCGCGACCATCTTCTACAGCGATATCCGCGGCTTCACCACGCTGAGCGAATCGATGGCGCCCGAAGCCGTGTACGCACAGCTCAACGAATACTTCGACGCTATGTGCGCGGCGATTTTCGAACGCGGCGGTTACGTGGATAAGTTCATCGGCGATTGCGTGATGGCAGTATTTTCGGCACCGTTCCAAACGCCCGACGACGCGCGTAACGCGGTCGCCGCTGCCGTCCAACAACAGCGCGTCATCCAACGACTCAACGCCAAGTGGACCGCCGAAGGCCGCCCCGCGCTCTCGGTTGGAATGGGCATCAACACGGGCGACGTGATCATGGGCAATCTCGGCGCGAGCTCGCGTATGAACTATACGGTGGTTGGCGACGCGGTCAATTTGGCGGCGCGTCTCTACGACATCGCTCGCGGCGGCGAGATCATCATCAGCGAGTCCACCTATGAGGCGTGTGGGCCGCAGTTGGCCGTCGAAGCGCGCGAGCCGGTGACGGTCCGCGGCAAGGCGCAACCAGTCCGCATTTATCGCGTTATCGATGACGTATGACGAACGCGTTCGTCTTGTTTGTCGTGTCCGCTTGCGCGGGCGCGCTCGGGTCCATGGTCGGCCTCGGCGGCGGGTTCATCTTGGTTCCCGTCCTGCGCCTGGCGTTCGGCTTCGCGCCCGCCGAGGCGGCCGGAACGTCGTTGTTGTTGATCGTCGCAAGCAGCGCCAGCTCCACCGTCACGTATTTTCTGCAACGGCGCGTTCACGTGCGAATCGGACTGCTCATCGCGATCGGCGGGCTACCGGGTAGCATTCTCGGCGGCTTCGCATCGCAACACATTTCCGCACCGGTGTTCGACATCGTTCTCGCGGTGATGCTGATGGCGGTCGCCGGCGATATGGCGTGGAATGCCGGCAAGCGTTTGCGCGGGCGGCCCGAGCACGAGCACGTGCGAGCGCTCAAAGGCATGTCGTATCGAGCCGCAATCCTCATGGGCGTCGTTGTCGGCGTGTTTTCGAGCCTGTTCGGTGTCGGCGGCGGCGTCGTGATGGTTCCCGCGTTGCTGTATTTCTCGGAACTACCGATCCATGCGATCGGCGCGACGTCGCAGTTTGGAATCTTGCTAACGTCGCCGGTCGGATTAGCCTTTCATGCGTTTGCGCGCGACATCGACGTTCGCGACATCGTGCCGCTGTTCGCGGGTGGACTGATCGGGGGCCCGGTCGGGGCGCGCTTGTCGCTCAAGCTGAAATCGCCGCAGCTCGTGTTCGCCGTCGCATGCGCGCTGCTGATCGTGGCGGTTTCGCTGATTTGGCGGCACCTGCGATGACGCGTCTCAAGCGCGCTCGGGCCGCCGGCGTATTCGCGTCGGCGGCGTTCCGCCAGTATTTTATCGGACAGTCGCTGAGCATGCTCGGCGATGGCTTGCGTTTGCTCGCCGTCCCGCTGCTCGCGTATCACCTAACGCACTCGGCGCTGTCGACCGGCGCGGCGTTTATCTGCGAGATCGTGCCCTTCTCGATCTTTTCGCTGGTTGGCGGCTCGCTTGCGGATCGAATCGACCGCCGGCGGTTGATGATCGGGTGCGACGCAATCCGGTTTCTGGTGATGGCCTTCTTTGCGGTCGCCTTGTGGTTTCACGTCTTAAGCCTGGGGATGATCTACGGCGGCTTGATCGTTATCTCGATCTGCGCGGCTGCGTTTGCGGGCGGCCAAACGTCCAGCATCCCGTATTTGCTCGGAAGCAAACGATCGACCGAAGCCGTCGCGGTGCTTATGACCGCCGAAAACCTCTCGTTTCTTGCAACGCCCGTCTTGGGCGGCGCGATCTTCGCGACGTTCGGGCCGCTGCCGGCCCTGACCGTCAACGCTGTGACCTATCTCGCTTCGCAGATCTCGCTGATGCGCATCCGGTCGCTGGGACCGGACGAGCCGAAAGGCATGCCGACCGCTTCTCATTTGGCCAACGACATAGGGCTGGGTTTCAGGCAGCTGTGGAACGATGCGGGAATGCGGGCTCAGGCGATCGCGGGATTCTGCTTCAACACCTTCGGTTACGGGTGCTACGCGATCCTGATTCCATTTCTCAAGACGACGTTCGGTGCGAACGACAAGATCGTGGGCGTATTCTTCGGCATGTCGGCCGCCGGCGCGGTCGTCGGTGCGTTCTTCGCCTCGCGTTTATCCGGGCGCTGGCCGTTCGGTCGCGCCTTAACGATCGCATATCTTATCGACGCCGCTGCGTTCTTTCCGGTCGTACTCGTACGCAACATCTGGCTCGTCGGAGCGTGTTGGATGATTTCTAACGCGGTGGCCAATTTCGAAATCGCGCAAATTATCGGATTCCGCTTGCGCGTCACCCCCGCGGAGATGGTTGGCCGTGTGATGGGTGCGGTGCGCTTGTTCGTGCTCTCCGGAATGGCGCCGGGCATTTTGGTATTCGGCTGGATCGCCGATCATCGCAGCCCGCTATCAGCAATGTGGGTGGCATGCATCGGGTACGCCGTCATCGCGCTGGCCGCCCTCGCAACGCCGGCAATTCGAAACGAGCGCCGATGAAACGTATAGCCGCCGTGGTTGCGTTGATGCTCGCGACCGGTGCCGTTCCCGTTTGGTCGCGAACGACCGTCATTGGATTTCCGTTGCCGCGACACGCCACGATCGCAACGTTTGGTCCGAAAGCGTTGATGGCGGCCGGCCCGGATGGTTCGCTCGCGGCTACCGTTACGATCGATGGCTACCTGCGCAGGCCGGTGCTCTGGTCGCGAAGCGGACGGTACGAAACCTTCGATGTCGACGGAACGATCGATGGGTTCGATAACGCCGGCGCGCTCTTGGTCGACGCGTCACGTCCGTTACGGCTCGAACGCGGACGTCTCGCTTCGATCGATCTGCGCGATTGTGAAAACTTTCCTCAATTTTCCGTCGGTGCGACCGTTACCGGTACGCTCTCAAACGGGACGTTGATCGCGACGATGCGTTCACCGGCTATCGTCAACCTCGATGATACCAGCGGGTCGACCGCCCCGGTGGTATTGCACCTGCGCGACCGGCGGTGCTTAAACCTCGGCAACGGCGTCGCACTTGCTACGGCCGGAATGTATGCAGCGGGTTACACCGGATATATCGCCGGCGTTCCCGCCCCATCCAACGTCGTTTCGGACCGCGAACGCTTCGTCGCCATGCGCTGGCTGGATCGCGAACGGCAGTCGCTCGGGCCTGGGGCCGCACTGGCGATCGACGCTTCCGGCGAGGCGGCCGGTGCCGACGTGCCGCCCGAGCATGGGGGCGCCTTTGGCGTCTCGCCGCACGCGCGCTATTGGAACGCGAGCGGCGTTTCACAAGAAATCGTGGCGCAGGGTTTGGCAAGCGCGGCGTACGCGATCGACGCGCGCGGGCGCGTAACCGGCGTGCTGCTCGATGCGCAAGGCCGGCATCGCGCGTTTTTGTGGCAAAACGGACGTCTGCGAACGCTCGACGACATTGCCGGCGCGCCGGATTGGCGCTTTGAGTGCGGTTACGCGTTCACCCCGAGCGGGGCGGTCGTGGGGATCGGAACGTATCGCGGCCGCCCGGAAGCCTTCGAAATCGAAGGCCTCTAAACGCACGCAATCGCTACTTGGGTTTGGTCATCTCGCGCGGCACGACGATCGCGTCGTACTGTTTCTCGTCCACGTGGCCGAGTTCGAGCGCGGCTTCCTTGAGCGTCGAGCCTTTGTGGTGCGCGTGCTTGGCGATCTCGGCAGCTTTATCGTAACCGATGTGCGGCGAAAGCGCCGTCACGACCATGAGCGACCGATCGAGGTACTTCTTGATCTGCTCCTCGTTGGCTTCGAGACCGTCGACCGCGTGCTCGCGGAACATCGTACACGCGTCGCGCAGGAGCGTCGTCGAGTGCAGGAAGTTGTAGATCATGACCGGGTTAAACACGTTGAGTTCGAAGTTGCCTTGCGACGCGCCGAACGATATGGCGGTGTCGTTGCCATAGACTTGCACGCAGACCATCGTCATCGCTTCGGACTGCGTCGGGTTGACTTTGCCAGGCATGATCGAGCTGCCCGGCTCGTTTTCAGGAAGGATCAGCTCGCCGATGCCGGCGCGTGGGCCCGACGACAGCCAGCGAATATCGTTGGCGATCTTCATCAACGCTGCGGCCAACGTTTTGAGCGCACCCGACGCGAATACGAAATCGTCGTGCGACGCCAGCGCCGTAAATTTGTTCGGATGCGAACGGAACGGCAACCCGGTCAACTCGGCGAGCCGCTTCGCGGTGCGCTCGCCAAACTCGGGATGGGCGTTGAGGCCGGTCCCGACGGCGGTCCCGCCGATCGCCAAATCGTACAGTTGCTCGAGCGCTAACCCGCACGCGTGCATGGCGCGGTCGAGCTGGTTGACGTAGCCCGAGAACTCTTGCTCGAGCGTTAACGGCGTCGCGTCCTGCAAATGCGTGCGGCCGACTTTGACGATGTGCGCCCAGCCCTTGGCTTTCTTATCCAACGCGTCGCGCAGCTTCTTGACCGAGGGCAGCATTTCGGTTATCGCCTCGGCGGCGGCAACGTGCATCGCGGTCGGAAACGTGTCGTTGGACGATTGCGACATGTTGACGTGGTCGTTCGGATGGATCGGTTTCTTCGAACCCATTTCGCCGCCGGCCAACTCGATGGCGCGATTCGAAATGACTTCGTTGACGTTCATGTTCGTCTGCGTGCCCGAACCGGTTTGCCAAACGCGTAGCGGAAAATGCCGGTCGAGTTTGCCTTCGATCACTTCGTCGGCCGCTTTCACGATAAGGTCAGCCTTCTCCGAGTCGAGTTTACCGAGATCGCGATTCACCATCGCGGCCGCCTTTTTGAGGCGCGCCATCGCGACGATCACTTGTTTGGGCATGACGTCGTGCGGCCAAGTGCCGTCCCCGATGTCGAAATGAATTAACGAGCGCGCCGACTGCGCTCCATAGTAAACGTCGGAGGGAACGTCGATCTTGCCCATCGAGTCGGTCTCGACGCGCACGTTCCCGGTCTTAGCGGAAGCGTTGGTGGTAGTCATCGCCGACTATCTTCGCCTGTCGCGGGCTTCTTACGCCTGGACCTAGGTCGCAAGGCCCCAGGGAGCGCCTGCCGGTTCGGCGCAGTGGGCGCCTATGGCGAAGCAACCGGACATACGCCAAGCGACATTTGACGACTGTCAGGCGCTGGCACCCATTTTCGACCAATACCGGAAGTTCTTCACCGGCAAGTCCGACTCGGCCGGATCGCACGCCTTTCTAAGCGATCGGCTTCGCCGACAAGAGTCGGTCGTTTTCGCCGCATTCGAAGGCGAAAGCGCGTTAGGATTCGCGCAGTTGTATCCGATGTTTTCGTCGTGGTACGTATCGCGCCAATGGTTTTTGAGCGATCTCTTCGTCGTTCCGGATTCGCGCCGCGCCGGGATAGCGCGCCGGCTGCTCGATGCGTGCGCGGCGTTCGCACGCGAAACGAAGGCCCGCTCGATCTTGGTTGAGATGCCGTTTTCGGAACCGCATTTGATCCAACTCTACGAAGCCGTCGGCTACGGGCCTGATAAAGATTTTGCACTGTACCGGCTCAAACTGACCGGCCCTTAGCTCGCGCGTCGGGAGCGCTGCTAGTCCAGGGAGGCCAGGTGTCGAATCGCGAAACCGGCCAACGTGGTACTCGTGCTATGAAATACATACTTTTACCGATACTTTTACTCTCGGGAATCGCTCTGGGTGCGTGCGCTTCGCCGGCTACTCAGGTAGCGCCGTCCTCCGGGCAGCCCGCGTTCGAGAAGTTTGGAATTGCCCCCAGCCCTTTGCCGATAAAACACGTCATCATCATCGTTCAAGAGAATCGAACTCCCGACAACCTCTTCCAAGGCGTACCCGGGGCGGACATTTCCAAGACCGGCAAAAATTCCGAGGGCCAGATCGTTAAACTCCATCCGATTTCTCTCGCCGCGCCGTGGGACTTATCGCACGGCCGAGGCGCCTTCATCATGGATTACGATGGCGGGAAAATGGACGGATGGAACGATAAGTTGCCGGCGCAATTCCAGAACCGTCCGTTCGGGTACGTGCCTCGTTCACAAAACCAACCATATTACGATATGGCGACGCAATATGCGTTCGCCGACCGCATGTTTCAAACGCAACAAGCCGGAAGCTTTCCAGCCCACCAATATCTGGTAAGCGGCACGTCGTCGGCGCTGCCCGTGACCTACGATAGCGCCTCGAACAATCCGTACGATAGTCGAAGCCCGTACACGCCGGCGCCGGCCGGCTGCGACGCGCCATCCTACTCCGTCGTCCCCACGCTCAGCCGGGAAACCGGAAAAGCCGGTCGCAATCTGTTTCCGTGCTTCGATCGGCCCGCGCTTTCAGATTTGCTCGACGCGCGCAACCTGTCGTGGCGCTACTACGAACACCGGCTCGGAACCGGGCTATGGTACGCGTTCGATGCCATCAAACACGTTCGCTACGGTCCCGATTACGCCAACGTGACGTCGCCTTCACAAACGATTCTAAAAGACATCTCCGGCGGAAATCTTGCATCGCTTTCCTGGGTTATGCCGCCGGCGGAAGAGTTCTCCGATCACCCGGACAGCCGCAGCACGATGGGACCGGCGTGGGTTAGCGCGGTCGTGAACGCCGTCGGACGCAGCCCCTATTGGGATTCGACCGCGATTTTCATCACGTGGGACGATTGGGGCGGATGGTACGACCATGTGAAGCCGACCATCTACAATCACTTCGAGTTGGGGTTTCGCGTGCCGCTGGTCGTCGTTTCGGCCTACGCGAGAAAAGATTACGTTTCGCACAACGAGCATGAGTTCGGCAGCATATTGCGATTCGCCGAAAGGAACTTCGATCTCGGCTCGCTGCATACGACCGATCAGCGGTCGGACGATCTAACGGATATGTTCGACTTCCGACAACAGCCGCGGCGTTTCGTGCGAATTAAAGCGCCGCCGTTTCATCCCGGGCCGGATACCTTGACCGGGCCCGACCGGTCCGATCCGGAATAATCGTTGGTGCTACGGGCCCGCGCGAGCGGCACGTAAGCCGTCGACGGTGTCGCCCACGACGCGCGTTTCGACCACCTCGTACATCGTCAACGGGAACTTTGGATCGAACCGATGCTTGTTGCAGCGCGGACAGCTGGAGGGCTTTCCCGGACGCTTCTTACGTAGCACTTCGAACCCGCACTGCTCGCATCGCAAGATATAGCGCTTGGACGACTCGTTGAGGGGTCGCACGTTGCCAAGATCGTGGTAGATCGATGTCATACCGCAATCGCGCAGTTTCTTGCGAAAGCGCGTCGTGTGGCCGGTCTCGCGAAAGCGATCGAAGCACCAGGCGTGGACCATTTCGTGCGTTAACGTTTCTTCGAGCGCCTCGGGATATTTGCGAAAGTGCTTAGGCGATAGTTCGATCAACATCGATCGCGCGGCGTAGGTGATCCGGCCGGCCGAGTTGGAGAAACGTTCGTTGTAACGGATCCTGCAATCGGGAACTTCGCCGTTGAAAAACTGGTAGTTCAAGCGCGCGAAGAGTAATTGCAGGTCGGGTTCTGACGGGAGCACCGGCATAATTCGTAGGGAGGCTAGTTCGGCAAGCGTCCGAACGAGTCTTTCGTGGCACGGCCGAGCTCCGGATTACCCTTACGGATCTATTTACCGATCGTCGTCGTTCTCGGCGGCGCGTTTTTGGCGTCGATGGCGTATCTCATCGCGGACGGATTCGGCGTGACCGGTTCGGTATTCGGCAACACCGCAAAAAGCGGCGCTGCTTCTTCGTCGCAAGGCGCACAAAACGCCGTCGAAGGCGGCCCGCCGGCCGCTGTGATGGCGCAACTCCAGACGCTGCGCGCGCGTATCGCCGCGCATCCCAACGATGATGTCGCGCTGACGCAACTCGGCGACATGTACTTGGCCGCTAATAAGTTTGCCGACGCGATTCCGTTCTATCGCCGGGCCTTAAAAGCAAACCCGCACAACGTCGCCGCTCAAACGGGGCTCGGCCAAGCGCAAGACGCGCTGCACTCGACCGGCCAGTAGTTCCTTAGCCGGCTACGCCGGCGTGGTGACACCTAACGCCAGCGCGATATCTACGACGTCGTCTTCGTTCATCGATAGGCCTCGCATGGTACGCTCGTATTCCTCGATGGCGCGCTCGCTGCGGCTCGAGGCCGCGCGCTCTTCGCGCAGGCGTTTCACTTCGTCGGTAACGCGATGAGCGAGTTCCGCCGACGCTTCGACGCCGCCGGCGCGCAAGCGATCGCCGTGTTTGCGCAAGGTCTCTTCGACCAGCGCGACACCGGAATGCTTTCCGAAGATAAAGCTGGTGCGCGCGCCGACGATCTCGGCCGGAACGGCTTCGTACATGCGATGATCGATCAACACGGCGTGCGTGTGGATCCCGGACTCGTGGGCGAACACGTGCGTTCCGATAATCGGCTCGTGCGGTTGCATCGGGATGCCGCTCATGCGTTCCATGAACCGCGCCAACTCGCGAAGCTTGGAGTATTGAAAGCCCGGGATTTCGATTCCGTATAGCACGCGCAATGCAACCACGTATTCGTGCAGTTTGACGTTACCGGCACGCTCGCCGTATCCGTTCGCGGTTAGCGAGATCACTTTAAACCCGCACGAGGTCGCTTCGAGGGCGTTGGCGGTGCCTAACCCATAGTCGTTGTGCAAGTGCGCGACGATCGGCAATCCTTCGGGTAGGCCGGCGACGATCCGCGAGCAGTACCAGCGAGTCGCTTGCGGCGTTAGGGTCCCGACCGTGTCGGGCCACGCCGGGCGCGTCCCGCCGGCGGCTAAACCCGCTTTGAAATATTCGATGAAATACTCGACATCGCCACGGCTGCCGTCTTCGGCGCCGAACTCGATCCGTTCGACCCCGCGGTCGCGAGCGTGCTGGATGGCGTCGCACTGCAACCGGACGTTTGCGTCGCGATAGAAATCGAGCGGCAAATCGAGCCAGTCGCTCTCATCGCGGCCTTCGAAACGTAACAGCGTCTTGCCGATCTTATATTTAAGATGCAAATCGCTGCCGCTCGTAAAGATAAAGAACGTGACCTCGCGCGGCTCGATGTTTACCGCGCGCAACGTCTCGACGGTTACGTCGATATCGTGCCGGTTGCTGCGGCACATCACCACGATCTCGACGGCGCCCAGCTCGCCCTTGCGTTTGGCATCCATTACCAGTTGCAGCGTGCGACGGTCGCCCTCGGATGCAGCCGGAAAGCCAACGCTCATTACGTGGACGCCCATTGCGGCGATCGTTTTGGCGATCTCGAGCTTTTGTGCCGGCGTGTAACACACGCCGGGCATCTGCTCCCCATCGCGCAACGTTTCGTCATACAAGCGAATTGAAACCGGATCGGGGAACGCAACCTCGCGCGTGAACTCTCTGGGATCGCGGATCAGTTGCTCGATCGGCTCGCGCAGTTCCATCCGCGACACTTCTACGACGGGCGGTCCGGCTCTTCGCGGTCGACGCGCAGCTCGGCGATATCGCGTGGGAAAAGCAGTTCGAGCGTCCAATCGAACGCCACCCGAAACTGCCGGTCCAGGCCGGGTAGCCGTAGTAGGTAATACGATCGCCACAAAAACCAAGCGAGAAACCCGGTGATAACGCGATCGCCGGGAAGCTGCGCGACCGCTTTGCGGCCGCCGAGCGCGGCCATCATGCCGAGCGAACGATAGCGGAACGGCTGCGTTTTCTCGCCACGCAGCGCGCGCACGAGGTTGTCAGCTAACGCCGGGCCTTCGCGAATTGCGTGTTGCGCGGTCATCGGATACGGCTTTCCGTCTTCGCCGGGAATGGACGCGCAATCGCCCAACGCCCACACGGACGGATCCGAAACGGAGCGCATGTCCGGGCCGGTTACGATCGCGCCGCGTTTTGTTTTTTCCAACGCCAATCCGGCCGCCATCGCGGACGGCGCTACACCCGCGCTCCAGACGATCGTCGCGCTCTCGATTCGACGGCCGCTTTGCAACGTCAATCCGTTCTCATCCGCCGAGGCGACGCCGTCGCCGGTCATCACGTCGATGCCGCGACGCTTTAGGACGCGTTCCGCATACACCCCCATCTTTTCCGGCAATCCGGCTAGCAACGCCGGACCGGCTTCAACCAAGACCATGCGAACGTCGTCGAGCCGAATGTTGTGATAAAAGCGCACGACGCTACGAAACAGCTCGTACATTTCGCCGGCAGCTTCGACGCCGGTGAATCCTCCGCCGACGACTACCAGGGTCAACAGCTCGCGCCGGCGGCTCACGTCATCGATCGTATCGGCTAATTCTAACAGCCAGACCAACCGGTTGCGTAGAGCATCCGCGTCGCGCAATGTTTTAAGTGCCCAAACGTTGCGATCCACCCCGGGCAAGCCGAAGGTCGATGTCGACGAGCCCATCGCGAGCACGACGTGATCGTAGGAGAGCGTTCGCCGCCGTCCGGTAAGCACGTGCCGGTATTCGAGCGATTTTGCGGCGACGTCGATTCGCTCGACGTCGCAGAGGATGAAATTGCTGCGCTGCAGCTGCGTGCGGATCGGCGTTACGACGTGTCGAACTTCGAGCTCGCCGGACGTGACCTCCGGCAGCATCGGCGTAAACAACGAGTAGTTGTCGCGGCTCAGCACCACGATCTCGGCTTCACCGGGACGCAGACGGCGCTGGAGTTGCGATGCGACGGCGATTCCGCCGAAGCCGCCGCCGACGATAACGATTACAGGCACGGAGCACCCTGGCGGTTGAAGGGAGCGCCGTGGATTACCTTCCGCGAGACGAGGACGAGCCCAAGCCGCCCGCGCCGCAGCCACAGCGCGCGCGTGGTTGGATCGGTACGGCGGGCGCCGCGGCGCTCGCCTTCTTCTTGAAATTCAAACTCTTGCTCTTGGTCGGCGTGAAATTGCTCGCGCCGGTGTGGACGTTCGCGCTATCGCTGTGGCTGTACGTCGCGCTCTTTGGCTGGAGGCTGGCGATCGTCGTCATGTTCGTGCTGCTCGCTCACGAACTCGGCCACTATTTCGCGTTTCGTGCCTACGGTTTGCCGGTACGCCTGCCGACGTTCGTTCCGCTGCTGGGTGCATTCACCGCCGGATCGGCCGCTGCAAATCTCGAGGACGATGCGTACATTTCTTTGGCAGGCCCGATCACGGGCCTGGGTTTGTCGGCCGCTTGCGTGTTTCTCGCGCATCAATACGACCCGCGCTTTTGGTATGCGTGCGCCGACGTAGCCGCATTTCTGAACCTCTTTAACATGATCCCGACGCCGCCGTTCGATGGTGGCCGGATCGTCGGCGCGGTGTGGCCGCCGTTGTGGATCGCGGGCTTCGTGCTGTTCATCGGCGGTGCGTTCGCGCTGCACTTCCCGGTGTTCATCATCGCAATCGTCGGCGTCCTCGGCTTGCCGTCGATCATCGCGACGCTTCGCGGGCAACCCGACCCGCGCAGCGCATCCATGACGACGAACGCGCGCATTCGCGTAAGCCTGTGGTATTTGGGCACCACGCTCGGGTTGTTCTTGCTCATGGGTTACGCGCACGCCGGCGCCGCTGCGAGTTCCGTCACGGCGTGGTGAGCCGCCGGCAAATTCTGCTAGGCATCGCGCTCTCGTGTTACCTGATCGCGATGCTTGCGGCGCGACCGGCATCGACGCCCGGGCCGGCGATGCGCGATTTTGAAGCGTATTGGAGCGCCGGACGGATTCAGGCTCAAGGTGGCGACGCGTACGGCCGTGAGATCTGGCGATCGGAAAGAACCGCTCCGGGCGTCGACGCTTCGCGCGACGAGTTGTTACCGTTTGTGGGCCCACCCTACGCATTGCGGCTGTGGCAACCGATCGCCCGATTCGACTTCGCCGCCGCGGCACGAATTTGGCGCGCAATGCTCGTGGTCGCAATCGCCGGCATGGCCATCGTTTCGCTGATTGGCTCGGGCCTAACGCCGCGTTTGCCTCCGATCGTTGCCGCGTTCGTCTTCGCATTTTCCTTCGGCCCCATCTCGAGCGGCCTTGCGCTCGGACAAGTTACCGCCGTCGCGATGCTCGGAGCATGCGCTGCCGCGATGTGGTCGCGCGCCAGACGCGTAGGAAGCGTCGTCGCGGCCTCGATCGTCGCGGCGTTACAGCCGAACGTCACGCTCGGGTTGGCCGCGCTGTTACGCCGCCCGCGGTCGGCATGCGCGCTCGCGATCGGGGCTTTCGCTGCATACCTTGCCGGCGCTCCGGTCCGCGGCTGGGCCTGGCCGCTCGAATATGTGAGGGCGTTGGGCGCGCACGCGCGCGCCGAACAACTCGCCGCTATCCAGCTGGCTCCGGCAGCAATACTGTATGGGGCAGGCGTGCCGCCAGCCGCCGCAATCGCAGGCGGCATCGCGATCGCGTCGGTCGCGCTCGGCGTTGCGTCGATTGCCTTCTTCACGATCCGCGATGCGTATGTTCGGTTTACTTGTCTGTCGGCGCTGGTCCCATTCTTGGCAGGCTTCGTTCACGAACACGACCTGATCGTCGCATTTCCGGCCGCGATGTTCGCGGCCGCGCGCGCTCGCGGTTCGGTGCGCGCGATAACGGCGATCGGAACGTTGCTCGTCGCCGTCGATTGGTTGGGGATGGCGCAGCGCCCCACCGCGATCGTGCAGAGCGGTCTGTTGGCGATCGCGGTGGGATGTATGTTCGCGGCGTTCGGCCCAGGCGAAGCCGCCGACGTCATCGCGGCTCCGGTCGTGTTCTTAATCTTCGCCGCTTCCGCGTGGGTTGCAATCAGGCATCCGCTGCCGGTGTGGCCCGACACGTTAGGCGCATTTCGAGCCGCAAACGACGCGAGCCCGGCTGCCGTGTGGCACGCCGAGCTCGTTCGTAGTGGACTGTTTGCCGTAGCCCCGGCGATGGCGTGGCTGCGTTCGTTATCCTTGGCCGGCTGCGCATTGCTTGCAGCTGGCGTGTGGTGGCAAACGCGTTTAGATGTCGACGTCCATGAAGTTATCGAACGGCGTCCACGCGTTGGGTTTGAAGCCGGTTAGGCTTTTGCTGTATGTAAACCCGACCTGCGAGTTGGCCGTAACGATAGTGGGAGCGTTGGCAACGATGATCTTGATTTCTTTCTCCAGCAGCGCTTTCTGCTGAACCGGATCGTACGTCGCCTTCACAGCTTTGAGAAGCGCATCGAGCTGCGCGTTGCAGAAGTGCGAAACGTTTTGTCCGTTTGGTGGGATTTGATTGCACTCCCAGTTGTTAGAGATATCGGCGCCGGGCAACGATTGCCACGAGAAGAACGTCATGTCCCATTTTCCGCCGTACACTATGCCGTGGTCCTGAAACGGCGCAAAGAACGTCGCCGGTGCAAACTGCTTCGTCAGAATCTCTATGCCGACCGCCTTGAGTTCCTGACGAACATTTTCAACGTAGGTGTCGGCAGACGGCGAACCGGTGTAGTACGGGAAGAACAGCGACAACCGCTGTCCGTTCTTCACGCGAATGCCGCCCGCGCCGACCTTCCAGCCGGCCTGATCGAGTAACGCCCGGGCCTTGTCCGGATCGTACGGGATGAGCGGAATGTCCTTGGGGGCCAATGGGTTGATGGTCGGGACGACGCTCTCGGAAGCGATGCCGTATCCGTGCGAAATTTTCTTGATCAGCGACGGACGGTCGATGGCGAAACGAATCGCTTGGCGGACGCGCACGTCGCTGACCAGCGGGCGCGTCACGTTGAAATCGATGTGGCCGTATAAGGGACTGGTCTGCAGATCCGTTTGCAACGTGTTGATCGCCTTCATCTGATCGATGTACGACGACGGAACGTTCGGCCAGAGATTGACTTCGCCGGTCTGCATTTGCGTCGCAAGCGTCGGCACGTTCGCGACCAGGCGATAGGTGATGTGTTTGATTTTTGGTTCGCCCCGGAAATAGTACGGATTCGCTTCTAGCTCGACGTTGTCGCCGCGATGCCACGCTACGATGCGGAACGGGCCGATGCCGACCGGTTTGGAGTTGTACGGCACCTGGTTGATCGTCGCGTACTGCGCGAGCAAATGCTTCGGCAGGACGTCTGGGTTGGCACCGGCGCTACCAAAAAAGCTCGGTAGGAACGGTGAATACGGCTTGCTCAGATGATAGATAACGGTAAATTTATCCGGCTCGTCGACCTTCTTGATAAGGTCCCAGCCGTCGCGCCCAACCTCGTTGTTGTTGGGGTTCAAGATCACTTTGGTCGTAAAAACGACGTCGTCGCCATCGAACGGCGCCCCGTCGGACCATTTCACGCCCTTACGAATGTGCCACGTGATCGTCTTGCCGTCTCTGCTGATGCCGCCGTTCGCCAACGTCGGCACCTCGGTCACCAACTCCGGATACGGGTTGTTATCGACGTCGTATTTAACGAGATACGCCTGCGATAACTCCGCGATATATCCGAGCGTTAGCTCCGTAAAGAGGTGCGGGTTGAGGCTCGTGATGTCGCCCGAACCATCGGCGAGGACGAGCGAATGCGTTTGGGGAGCGCTCTCGCCGGCTTTCGTGCACGAACACAGGAGCGCCGCAACGGCCAGTACTGCTAGCGGACGCAAGGCGATATTTTTGAGGTGGATCAAGATCAGGCTCCTTGCTTACTCCAAGCGACAACGGGTTAGATTGAATAATCCCAGGGATTCCAGAAGGCCGAGATGACCGGTGAGGCATCGAAGCCCTTGAGGTCGTTGTTGTAGACGTACGGCACCCGCGAGAAGCTGATGATGATGGTCGGGACGTCGAGCGCCATTTGTTGTTGAACGATGATGTAGTCGCGTTTGCGACGCGCTTGGTCGACGGTCTTGAGCGCGTCGGCCATCGCGTCGGTCGCCTTGCGGTTCACCCACATCAGGTCGTTTTGCCCGTGGGGCGCGAGATTATCGGCGGAGTAGATCGCGTTGTCGTCGGGATCGGCCGCGGCCGCCCACGAGAATAAGGCCGCATCGTAGTGGCCGCCCTGTAAGATGCCGTTGGTCGAGTTATCGAAAAACTCGCTGCTCGGGTAGTTCTTGACGTCGGCCTGAATCCCGACGTTGCGCCACTGGCGTTGCAACACGGTTTGAACGGCTTTGCCGTAGTTCGACTCGTTTTGGGTACTCAGCGTGAACTCCAACCGCTGGCCGTTCTTGACGCGAACGCCGTCGGCACCCATCTTCCAACCATCCGCCTCGAGAATTTGCTTGGCTTTTTCCGGGTCGAAAAGATGGTGCTGGATATCGTTGCTGTAGCCCCACGAGAGTTTCGGGCTTTGATCGGTTTCGGCCGGAATAGCCGAACCGTGCAGAAGCTTCTCGATGATTTCCGAACGATCGGTTGCGTAGGCAAGCGCTAGACGCACGTTACGGTCGCTCACGATCGGGTGCTTCAAATCGAAGTCGATGTGCGCGAACAGGTACGAATCGACGCGGATCGCGATCAACCCGTTCTTCGGATCGGCCGCGAGGGCCGCGTATTGCGGCCACTTCATCGCCGAACCCGTCCCGAGCATATCCAGCTCGTGCGTTTGCAATTCGGTTTCTTCGGTATTTTCGTCGGCAAGAATTTTGTAGACGACGGTCGCGAGCTTCGGTTTCCCGAGATAGAAGTCGGGGTTGGCAACCATCCGCACTTCCTGTCCGCGGATCCACGACGTTACCTTGAACGGGCCGCTGCCGATCGGCATCGAGTTGTAGGGAGCTGTATTGAACGAGCCTTTGTCGTCGTTGTATTTCGCCAGGATGTGCTCGGGAAGGATCGGCGCGTTTCCATTGACGCTCCATAGTTGCTGCAAGAACGGCGCGTACAGCCGCTTCATATGGATGACGGCAACGTACGGATCGCGGCAATCGATGCTCGCAATATCTTTATAACCGTCGGTCGTCACGACGTTGTTCTTCGGGTTCATCACCACTTGGCGCGTGAACTCGAGGTCGCGGCACGTCAGTTGCTGCCCGTCCTGCCATTTGATATTGTGGCGCAGCTTATATTTGAGGGTCAATCCGTCGGGGCTGACGTCGCCGTTGGCAACGGTCGGAAGTTCGCTGAGCGCGTCGGGGACCGGCCGGGATTTCGAATCGTAGCGAACGGTCCACGAGTAGATAAACATCGCCAGGCTGAGCGTTGGCGATCCCGAGTCGAGCACCGGGTTGAGACCCTTTGGATCCGTGCCCTCCGAAAAACGCAGCACGCCGGGTTGCGTCCAGGGATGCCGCCCGGTCTCGCCCGCGCTACCGTTGCTTACCTTGCTGCACCCGGTAAACGACGCGGCCAATGCCAATAAAACAACGGCCCAAGCGGCTTTTCGAATGACCCGGCCCTCCTTCTTAGGAGGGCTACGTTATGCCGATTGGCAGAGCACCCCTGTACCGGGAAGTCCGCTACAGCTGCAGGTCGGTTTCACCGGTAGCGTACAGGTAGTTCTGCTGCGCGTTCTGCACGTTGTACACCGCATGAATTTGATCCGATTGCGCGGTGGCGAGATTCGCTTCGGCGGTCACGACGTTGATGATCGTCGTCGCACCGACGCGATACTGCGCCTGGGTTGCATCGAGCGAAACGCGAGCCGCCGTCAACTCCGAGTTGGTCTGCACCAACAAGGAACGCGCCGAGATCAAGTTTGCCAAAGCCGAACGGACATCCGACTCGACCTGCAAGCGTTCTTGATTCAAGCCCGCGATCGCCGTATCGAGGGTCGCAGCCGCGACCGCTACGTTGTAGTTGGTAACGCCCTGATCGTAGATCGGCACCGCCAACGTGAGGCCGATCGATTTGTCGTTCGAAAATTGGCTTGTGTTGTAGACGTTGCTGTACGGCGAGGACAAGATTCTGGAGGTCCCGTAGCTGGCGGCTCCCGTCAACACCGGCGAACGCGCGAGTTTCGCGTAGCGCACGTTGGCTTGATCCGACGTCACCGTATAGTCAGCCGAAAGATAGTCCGGACGAAGAATAAAAGCGCGCGTCAGCGACTTTGCGTAGGTCGGATTCGGCTCGGCCGGCTGCGACGTCAACGACTTGGGGACGGCTTCGGCATCGGCGTCCAGGCCCAGCGTGGTTGCAAACGCGGCTTGCGCTGCGATCGCCGCGCCTTGCGCGGTGACGAGGTTTCCACGTGATTGCGCGGTTTGGAACTGTGCGGCCGCCAAGTCGGAGCGCGCCGCGGCGCCGTTTTTGATTTGCGCTACGACGGCCGCTTCGTTGACTTCGAACTCTTTTACGAGTTGGTTGTCGGCGACCACCGTAGCGTTGTCTTGCAAAACCAAATAGTATGCGGACGCGACGTTGAACGCGAGCGTTTGCAGATCGCGGACCAGCGTGGCGCGGCCGGCGTAATCGGCAAACTTCGCCGAGCGGATATTCGCGATCGTCCGGCCGCCGTCGAAAATCAGCTGTTGCAGATTGATCGTCGCCGACTCCGACGTCGTTCTTCCGCTGGTGCCGCTGTTCGTAATCCCGGTCGGCTGCGTGGTGGGGATCGGACTGGTGGTCGGCAAAACGCCGCCCCCCGGTCCGTTGATCCCGAACCCTTGCGTACTGTACGCGTTACCGATCTGCGCGGTGCCGCTGAGCCCCGGCAAGAGCGCCTGTTTTGAGGAGGTATAACGCGCGTGGATGATCGCCCACTGCGCGTTGGCCGTTGCGAAAACCGGCGAAAGTGCCACTGCGATTTTGATCGATTGCTGCAGCGAGACCGACGTCGGCACGCCCGGCTTCTGGGTTAAATGCGCGACGTCGGGAGCCGGCGTGCCGTAGGCCGGATAGGGAATCGGCGTGCCGCCCGACGACGGAAGCGGCGCTGGCGTCGGCAAGATGACCGATTGGTCGGGCGGCGTTTGGGCGAACCCGAATGCCGGTATCCCGGCAGCGAGCAGGACCGCAGCCGAAATGGCCCGCGTCGCGTTGGGCTTCTTCATTATCCTCACTGTTTTGCGGGTTTGGTCGCGCTCGGAGCGGGCGCAGCCTGCCCACTGTTGACCATGACCGCGCTACCGTCCTTGAGCGCATCCGGGCGGGTGGTGATAACCTGAGTACCAGCTTGGATTCTGGGGCTCATCACCTGCGCGAGCGTATCGGTTTGAACGCCGACCCGTACCGGCACGGCAACCGCTTTACCGTTCTCGATCGCGTATACCAAGCTTCCGTTTTCGCTGTCGGCGATGGCGCTGCGCGGCACGCAGATCGCATCCTTGGCTTGCTGCTTCACGAGCGTCGCATCGATTAGCATGCCGCCGCGCAACACGTCGCCCGGATTCGCCAACTGCAAGCGTGCCAGGTACGATAGCGTTCCGGATGTCGGCACCGCATTGACGGTTTGAATGCGACCGGAGAACTGACGGTCGCCCAGCGACGACGTCTTGAAACGCACGACGGTGCCCGGCTGCACGTACGCAAGATCTTCGTCGGGAACGTTGATGTTGATCCAAACGATATCGGTGCGCGAAATCTGCAGCACCGGCTGCGACGGGCCTGCGTAGGCGCCCGGATCGAGCAAGCGATTCGAAATCACGCCGTCGAACGGCGCATAAACCGTCGTCTGCGAGAGCTGCGTGCTCAACACGTTCGCTTGCGCTTGGGCCGCCACGGCCTGCGCCTGCTGTGCTTTGACGTTTTCGGCGCTTACCACGTTATTGCGCAATCCAACGACCGAATTGTTGTAGGTCGATTGTGCCTGCACGTATTGCGCTTCGGATTGTTGCAATGCCGTTTGCGAAACGTAGCCTTGTTTAAATAGCTGTTTATTCTGGTCGTATACCAGTTTGGCGTTCGTTAAGGCGGCTTTGGCGGTTACCAGCGCCGCGTTATTATTCTGCACCTGCACCGGCAATCCGACGCTCGCACCTTGAGCCGATGCGGACTGTTGCGATGCCTGGGCTTGTGCCTGCGATAGCTGCGCCTGCAGCGTCGAGGGATCGATCTGCGCGAGCAACGCACCCTTGCGCACGACGTCACCGATGTTCACGGTTATTTTGACGACGGTGCCGCTCTGTTGGAATGCCAGCGTCGACTGCTCTTTGGGCGCGATCTGGCCGTCCAAGGTAATGTATGTCGCAATGTTTTGACGGGTCGCCGCTGCGGCGTCCACGCTGAGCGGTGGAGTTTGCGGCGCGCCCCCGCCTTTTCCGCAACCGCCGAGCCCCAGCGTCGCGGCGAGCACGGCAATTCCCAGCCGTTGATAGTGCATGTCTCTCCTACTTTGGTTCGGTCCGACGAGCCGTATTACGTTCATATACGGCGGCCGCACGCATTTGATTCATAGCTTCCGGCGCGAACCCTTGGCAAGCGGCCGTCGCAGCATGACCTTGCGGACTGCAAGGCGTACTCTCCGACCGCATGAGCGCGAAACTCGACGTCGGTCGCTCGTACAGTCTGCAAAATCGTGTCGACGAGTGGATGACTGCCGAGAAAACCGGTAACCCCGGCGTGGACGTGCTCGCTACGTCGGTGCTGGTTCAGCTCGTAGAGAGCGCGGCCGTCGCCTGTATCGAACCCGCGCTGGATCCCGGTCAGATCACGTTGGGCACCCATATCGATCTCGAACACCACAAACCGGTCCCGGTTGGTTTCATCGTGAGGACCGAAGTCGAGATCGTAATGATCGACGGCCCGCGAGTCAGCTTTGCCGTATCGGTCTTCGACGAACGCGAACCGGTGGCCGAGGGAACGCACGAGCGCTATATTATGGAACGCTCGAAATTTCGCGCGAGGCTGGAAGAGAAGTTAACGTAGCCGGCCAGCCTCGTTGCAGGATTGGTGGCTCGCGCTGAAGGGGTAGCAATCGGTGGCTCCCGAAGGAGAGGCGGAATTGCACGTTTCCCGTCCTCTCGGGATTCTCGCAACGTCACGTCTCACAACAACCTAGTATAGGAGGACACCTTGAAGCGACTGAGCACCGGAGTCCTGGCCGTGCTGATGGCAGCCGGTCTCGGACTCAATGCGGTCGCAGCCCAGTCCCCAGCGTCGCATGGCAACATCGGAACCAACGCGATCGCGCAGGATCAGGGCTCGGCCCCGGGAGCTCCGCCGGCGAATTTCGGATCCCCGCCGTCGGGACAGATCCCGATTCTCTTTAACGACCATCACGTCTATACCAAGCCCGACGTCCTCAAGCAAGGCCGCGTTCTTGCCGCGCTCGTGCGCGGTGGCACGCTGCTGATCCCGCTTCGTTCGATGTTCGAGCAAATGGGAGCCACGGTGTCGTACGACCCGGGCAGCAAGACGACGACGGTCAGCAAATCCGGCGCCGAGGTGAAGGTCACCGTCGGTAAGCCGGAGGTAGTGATCAACGGCGAATCGCGTCCGCTGGACGTTCCGCCGATCATCTACCAAGGCAACGTTCTCGTTCCCGTTCGCGTCATCTCGGAAGGGATGGGTGCCTACGTCCTATGGCTTCCGGACCGCCACCTCGTGGTCGTTCGGTACGTCGTAGCGACGCCGCCGCCGCCCCCGCCGAGTGAAGCTCCCCCGCCCCCGCCGCCGACGCCCACGCCTACACCTCTGGTGAAGCCGTATAAGGACATCTACGCGGCCGGCGACTACATCATCTCGCCGAAGGTATACAACGAGTTCAGCCCGGGAACCACCGCTTGCAACACGTGTAACGGCTTCTCGTACCGCATCCATGGTGCGGCTGAGTTCGACCTCGGCAACATCCCCTGGATGGTTGAAGGCGATTATCGCGTCTACAACTACCAGCATCCCAGTGGCAACGTCACTGCGATCGGTGGTAACTTCCAGACCTTCGTTCCAGCCTTCAACGTGCGCGACTACGACCTAGACGCGCGCATCGGTCTGCGGATTCTCAAGCCGCGCATCTACATCGGCGTTGGATACCTCTGGCGCTCGAATAATGCCGGTTACCCGTCGATCAGCAACGTTGGCGGCGGCCTCGAAAAACTGCCCGACCTCGACCACCCGTTCTCGTGGTACGGCAGCGCTTACTGGTACCCGAACGTAAAGGGTAATTGCGGTACGGACGTCTGTCCGTCCGGCCCCTACACGCTATCGTATAATGTCCTGAAATACGATATCGGCGTAAACTACTCGTTCCAAGGCATCCCGCTCTTCATCGAAGGCGGATTCCTCGGCGACCGCGGCTATAACCAAGACGCGTCTCCGATCGGCTTCTCCGAATCCGGACCTTATGTCGGTATCGGCATCAAGTTCTAAGTTCGAGTAACCGAGAGAAAGCGAAGGCCCCGGCAGTTTGCCGGGGCCTTCTTTTTTGGGTCGAAGCGCCGCGAACTACATCGGCGAAGCAGCCGGGTGAGGCTCGGGCGTCGAGCGGGCCGACGGCGACGTAGTGGCATGCGGAATCGGAGAGAACGCGGCCGTGGGCGCCGGAACCGGCGAGGGCGACGGAGCTGAATGGCGTCCCCGCGGCTCGGGCGTCGGCGTTTCGGACGGCTCGGGCGACGGCGACGGCTTCACGCACGGCGGCGTAATGATATCGACGGCCGGCTGGCCGGGCGCGGGCGATGGCGAGGCGGTCGCGTTCGGCGTCGCTTCCGGCATCACGCCTTTGGGAAGCGGCGTCGGACAGAGCTGCGGCAACGCGAACCAATGCTCTACAAACCCGGTCGCGGCCGCGGTCTTGGCCGTTTTACCGAAATACGTCGCCGGATATTTCTGCATCAGGACTTGCACGTACCGCCAAGCGGTTTGCTGCGCCGGCTGCGTGTACACTTTGTGAAATACGATCATGCCAAGAAAGTACGCACGCGCGAGTTGCGGATCGCCCGGATACTTGGACGCCCATTTGCTGAGCGCGTCATCGGCGAACTGCAGCTTGGTGATGATCCGCGAATCGGTCGTGTACGCGCCGGCGCTAATCGCGCCGTCGCGGAACGTGTTGTCGATACCCAGATAGCTGATCTTCATGCGTCCGAAATATTCATCGCCCGGCGCAGAACCGTTGAACTCCTGACACTGCAGGTGCTGCCACTTGCTCTTGGTCGCCCCGCACGGATCGGCGCTCTTGGATGCCGCCGGCGATGCCGACGGTTGCGGCGTGGGCGCCGCTTCGGTGGTTAGCGTGTTGCTTGCGATCGCCAGTACCGCCAGCGGCACCAACACAATGCGTTTCACGTGCCAATGTTCTCCTTGGGAGCGGCCCGCCCGCTCCGACGTACGCGCATTGGGAATTCTTGGTTTACCAGCGGTACGACGCGCGCCTCCCAAAATCGCAAAGGAGCATGCGCGCATCGTGAGCGAACGTGCGCGACGATGAGCCGCCCGATCCGCGTTGCGGCCGTGCAACTGCGCGCACACGCGCGTGCGGATTTCGAATCGTCGATCGACCCGATCGTGCACGGCGTCGCCGGCGCCGCAGCGCACGCCGACCTCGTAGTGCTTCCCGAGGGAACGTTGCCGGCATACGTTTTGGAAGGCGACGACGTCGACGACGCCGCTATCTCGACCGCGCTTTCACGCCTTGCAAGGCTAGCCGAACGGCACCGATGCGTCATCGTGGTCGGCGCCGCCCAGCGTTGCGGTGACGCGCTGCGCAACGCCGGCGTAGTGATCGATATCGACGGCAGAATCGCCGGGCGCGCCGATAAGTTATTTTTGTGGCACTTCGACCGTCGTTGGTTCGCACCGGGGGAGACGATCGCGCCGGTGCAAACGACGATCGGGAACATCGGTGTTATGATTTGTGCCGACGGACGAATCCCAACGATCGCGCGCACGCTGGTCGACCGCGGGGCCGAAATTCTCGTGATGCCGACGGCATGGGTGACCAGTGGGCGCAACCCGCAACTGCTCGAGAACGTGCAAGCCGATCTACTGGCGCGGGTGCGAGCTCGCGAGAACCACGTGCCGTTCGTCGCCGCCAACAAGTGCGGTGTGGAACTCGGCTGCGTCGCCTACTGTGGGAAGAGCCAAATCGTCGATGCCGGCGGAAGCGTTGTCGCGATCGCCGGCCAGCACGAACCCGAGACCCTACACGCGACGGTCGACCTCGGCCGCGCCCCGCTACGCGAGCCGCATCTAGCGCCGCCTTCGCGCGAATCGCCGACGGCGCCGTTACGCGTTGCCTTCGGTCTGGACGAACGCGGGCTCGACGTAGCGCGAGCGATGGCATTTCTCGGCGCGAATGCGGCGGTAACGCCACAGCGCGGTATCGCGTCGATCGATGCACTCGTTCCGACCGTCGCTGTGGGCGACGCCGAGGTGCTCGACCCGGGCGTTTTGACGGCATACCGCCGGGCTGGATATCGCGCGTTCGTGTGGACCTCGACCGACGCTTCCGAATGGGTCGAATCGTTCGCGCGCGCCCGCGCGCTCGAATTGCGCGTGTACGCCGTCGTTTTCGACACGATTGCCGGACGCGCGTTTGCGGTCGATCCCGACGGTCTGGTGATCGCCGGCACCTTCGGCCATTTTGGATTGGCGATGTTTTCGCTCGATCCGCGCAGGACCGCCGAAACCACCGTCGCACCCGAAACCGATGTTTTGGAAGGCCTCGAACGCGCCGGCGCCATCGCCGGCGAGCGCTACGACTGAGCCGGCGCGATGAGCGAAAGCACCCATCGCAGGTTGAGCGATTCCACCGAGATGCGCGAGAGCTCGGACCGCGGGAATCGATTGATGTCGGCAACCATCGCCGTCATCGCGGTGCTCGCCGCGCTCGGTACGTTGTTCGCACACCATCGCTCGATTGAGGCGCTGACATCGAAAAACGAAGCGATCCTTCTGCAGGCGCGCGCATCGGATGCATACGCCAAATACGAAGCTCGCGTGGTGCGCTACCAGATAGCGCAAACGCTGGTCGCGGCCAACGTGACCGGCACGCCGGGCGGCAAACGGCGGTTAGAGTCGATTGCCGAAAGCGAACACAAGAGCTCGACCGATGTGCTTACGAAGGCGCAGGCGCTGGAGAAACAGTCCGAGGAACAGGATGTGGATTCCCAGCACGTCCTGCGATCGTATGAAATACTTCAAACCGCCACCACCTTCTTCGATATATCGATCGTGCTCGTTTCGATCTCGACGCTGGTGGCGACGCGCGGGTTCTTCAACGCAGCGTGCGCGTTGAGCGTCATCGGTATCGTTTTGATGATCGTCGGCTTCCGGCCGTGAACTCGCGCGCGCTGCCGCCGGCAGCGATCGCGGTGCTGGTCGTTTGCTCGGCAGCTGTTTGGCAGCCAACGGTCCAACCGCGCGCCGTCGGCTCGATCGCGACGGCTCAGTGGCCGTATTTGCCCGGGAGCCGCATCGCCATCCAGGTCGACGGTTTCGCCGGCCCGTATCTGCTTCGAGTCCTGGGGCCGGGACGTTTGAACGATCGCGGAACATACGAGGTTCCGGACGCTGCAAACGGCGCGGCTGCAACCCTCGTAGCCGGTAACGCCGCCGGGATAGCAAGCGCGAACGTAAAGGTCGTCCCGCCACCGCCGCCGGCGCGCGACGAATTGGCCGTCGCCAGCTACGACGACGGCGTCGTGCTTCACCGCGCACGCGGTTTCGCGGTCGACGGCGTGCTCGGCATCGGCGGCGCCCCGGGCGACGTAGCCGCCTCCGGAAATCGTCTGATCGCGATCGATACGCAGGGCGATCGGGCCACAACCGTTTCACGTGGCCCGTGGAACGTGTCGGGGGTAGGCGGCGTGCCGCTCGGCGATCAGGTCGCGCTCGATGCGACCGGCAACGCGTACGTTACCAATCGCGAACTGAGCGGCCGCGGCGGCTTAACGCGCATATCGCGCGATGGATCCCTTGCCAGCGTGGTTACGGGCGCGACGGCCGAAGGCATCGCCATCGATTCCAAACGAGGCTTGGTGTACGTGGCCAATGCAAACGATGGTACCGTCGCCGTCGTCGACCTGCGTTCGATGCGCGTGCTGCGGCGTTTTCACGCCGTCGATCGCGTCTTTTCGTTGGCGTTGGACGCACGCGGCGCGCGCTTGTTTGCCGTATCAAATCAAAGCACGGATCCGCCGTTTTCGGCCGCCGGGAGCGTGGTGGCGTTCGACGTGCGTTCGCAACCGCACCGTATCGCACGCAGCGCGAACCTCACCTTTCCGCTCGGCATCGCGTACGACGCCACGCGCGATCGCGTCTTCGTAACCGACGAAAGCGCGGATATGGTATACGTATTGAACGCCGTCACGCTTCGTTCGCAACGCGCGCCGTTATCGACGTGCGAAACGCCGTGGAAACCATACTTAGACGCCCTCGCGCGCCGGCTCTACATACCGTGTGCGCGATCCTCACAAGTCGATGTCTTCGATGAGGTAACGCTGCATCGGATCGCCGGCGCGCCGTTCGCCACCGGCGGCTACCCGTTATCCGTCGCGGCCTGGCACGGATCGCAACGGCGCCGCACGTGAAGCTCGCGATCCGCGCGGCGTGCTTTGCGTTCGCATCGCTCGCGCTGGCGCCGGTTCGCGCGCTTTGCTCGGACGTTCCGGCGTTGCTGTCGCCGGCTCCGCCGTTCCCGCCGATCACTTCACAAGCTCCGACGATCGAGCCGGTCGCGCCGGGCGTCACCTACGCGGAATATCTATTGCAAACCGCATCCGGCCCGATCGCAGTACACGTCGTCGCGATCGACGGCCGTCGCAGTGACGTTCGCGTCGGCGAAGTGCAGGCGCGCGACGCGCTCGAGTCGCACGGCGAAACGGTCGGTTCGATGGCCAAACGCACGGGCGCCGTGGCCGGCATCAACGGTGACTATTTCGATATCGGCAACACCAACCGGCCGACCAACGTCGTCGTTCGCGATGGTGCGCTGCTCGCGATGCCGCGCAAACGTTATGCGCTGGCGATCGAACGCAACGGCACGCCGCAAATCGTCGAATTCTCCTTTACCGGCACGGTCGATATCGGTAGCAGTCAGTTGCCGTTGGCCGCGGTCAACGAGTTGCCGGTTCCTGGGGGCGGCGCCGGATTGTTAACGCCCGAGTTCGGTGCCGTATCGCCCGAAGAGAATTTGACGCTGATCGCAATGGAGCCGTTATCTCCCGGCGCGGCGCCGACGCAATTTCGGGTCGTGTCGATCGCGGATAATCTGAAGCGCCAGCCCGCCGGTTACTATCTCGCCATCGGAGCGAATGCATACGGCCAATTCGAAGTACCCTCGCCCGGCGACACGGCAACCGTTTCGGGCGACCTTTCGCCCTTCGGCGTAAGCTCGTTGCTGACGGCGATCGGTGGCGGCCCGCTGATCCTGCACCAAGGCCAGTGGTACGACGATCCGGACGGTCCGCGCGGCGCCGAGTACGATCGCCGAATTCCAGCGTCCGGTGCGGCCATCACGCCAGACGGGCGCCTATTGCTGATCGAGGTCGATGGACGGCGGCCCGCCACCAGCATCGGCGTGACGCGCCGTGAATTCGCATCGTTGATGCGTGCGCTGGGCGCCGCCGAGGGCATGGCGTTCGATGGTGGCGGATCCTCTACTGAAGTCGTGCGCCGTTTAGGCGATGTCGAGGCGGAAATCGTCAACAAACCCTCGGATGGGATCGAACGTGCCGTCGGCAACGGATTGTTCGTTTACAGCACCGATCCGGTCGGCCCTCCGGTTCGAATCGTCGCACGGCCGGGGATCGTCCGGGCGCTGCCCGCGGCGCAGGTCCCGATACGATTCGCTGCCGTCGATGCGGCCAATCACGCTTCGGGTTCGTCGAGCGCGCTCGTTGCGACCGTCGATCCGCCGTCGCTCGGTTCGTTTCAGAACGGCCGTTTTATCGCAGCGCATCCGGGTCACGGACGCATCGTGGCGCGCGACGGAAACTTGCACGGTGAAGTTCCGATCGAAGTGTGGCCCGCGCCGGATCGCGTCACGATATTGCCGCGTATCGCCAACGTCGAGCGGGGCGGCAGCATGGATCTCTCGGCGATCGCGATCGACGCGCGCGGATACGCCCTTGCTACGCCCAGCGAGTTAGCATGGTCCGCATCGGCAGGACGCATCGATTCGCGCGGCAAGTTTTTCGCGGGCGCGCACGATGCACAAATCTCGGTGCAAATCGGCGGCGTCAAAACGACCACACAAGTCACCGTAGGGTCGCACGAAGTCGACCTCGGTTTCGCGCAGCGCGCGCGCTTCGTAACGATTCCGCACGGCGGGGCCGGGGATTTGATACGCGGTTCTTGCGCGACTTGCGTCACGCTGGATTACTCGTTTGGCTCGGGCGAACGCGCCGCATACGCGATGGCGAGCGTTCCGCTGCCGCCCGGCGCCATCGGGCTGGCGTTCGACGTGCTCGACGACGGCAGCGGGGGACGCGTTCGCGTCGCGTTGCGAAATTCGATAAACGAAACGGCGCTACTGGATGCGACACCGCTCGACGCCCCCGGTTGGCGGCACGTCGTCGTGAAGTTCGCGGCCGAGAGCCTTGCTCCGAATCAGTTGGTCGCGATCTACGTCCTGCCGCAAAAAGGCCTGCAGCTCTCGTCCGGTCGAATCGTTCTTCGCAACGTCCGCGCTATCGTCGCCGGACAGTAATGGAGTTTAGATGGAGTTTGAAGCGGCCGCGGCCCGCGCGCTGGATACTGCCTCCGCGCGCGGGGCAGACTATGCCGACGCCCGAGTTGAGGTCGAGCGCGCGGAGCGCATCGAGGTGCGCAACGGCGTGGTCGCGACCCTGTCCGACGCCACGAGTACCGGCATGGGCGTGCGCGCCCTCGTCGACGGAGCTTGGGGCTTTGCGGCTTCGTCCGATCTGAGCGATGCGGGCATCGATGCTGCCGCGTCGCGCGCCGTCGATATCGCGCGTGCGAGCGCCGCAATCGCGCGCCGGCGCGTTGGTATGCCGCCGTCGCGTGCGTACGTCGACGAGTTCGTTGCGCTGGTCCGCCGCGATCCGCAGGACGTACCGTTAGGCGATCGCGTCGCGTTGCTGCTCGAAGCGGAACGTGCGTTGCACGGCCCGTCGGCAATCGCCGTCGGACGGGCGTGGCTGGATGTGTGGCGCACCGACAAGTACTTCTTCAGCACGATCGGTTCGCGGATCGCGCAACGTTTACGGCAAACCGGATCGGGCATCGAAGCGATGGCGGTCGGCGATGGGGACGTGCAGATTCGAACCTATCCCGGCGATGTCGGATTGTATCAGTCGGGCGGATGGGAAATCGTCGAAGCCGCTCGCCTGGTCGAAGAAGCTCCGCGGATCGCACGAGAAGCCTCCGAGCTGTTGCGCGCCCCACAGTGTCCGTCGGGTACGTTCGACGTAATTCTTGGAAGCTCGCAGATGTCGTTGCAGATTCACGAATCGTGCGGACATCCGGCCGAACTGGATCGCGTGATGGGTTGGGAAGCGAACTTTTCCGGAACGAGTTTTCTAGAGATTCAGCAACTCGGCAAACTGAAATACGGCTCCGATCTCGTCACCATCGAAATCGATAACACCCTCGAGCGGGGCATGGCGACGGTTGGATACGACGACGAGGGAACGCGATCGATCCGTTCCGACATCGTACGCGATGGGGTGCTCGCCGGCTACGAGATGAGCAACGATACCGCGCGCGCGATCGGCCGCGAAAGCAACGCCTGCGTACGTGCCGCCGGATGGACGAGCGTTCCGATGATTCGCATGTGCAACCTCACGCTCAAACCAGGCGACGTTCCGTTCGAACATCTCTTCGACGATGTCGCCGACGGGATTTACATGGAGAGCAATCGATCGTGGTCGATCGATGACCGCCGTTTGAACTTTCAATTCGGATGTGAGATGGCGTGGGAAATCAAAAACGGTAAGCGCGGGCGGCTTTTGAAGAATCCAACCTATGGCGGCGTTACGCCGCAGTTTTGGAATTCGTGCGACGCGATCGGTGACGCGAAATCGTGGTTTCCATGGGGAACGCCGAACTGCGGAAAAGGCGAACCGATGCAAACCGGGCGCACCACACAAGCGGCCGCGCCCGCGCGCTTCCGCAATGTCGAAGTCGGGGTCGGATATCGTGGCTAACGTGTCGATAGAATCTTCGCAACGCGAAGCACTAGCCCAACGCGTGCTGGCGATGTCGCCCGCCGATCGAACCGAGGTATTGGTATCGACCGCCGACGCGGCGTTAACCCGGTTTACGCATGAGGTATCCAACCAGAACTTGGCGGCCGCGAACGTCGAGATTTCGGTACGCGCGATCGTCGATCGACGAACCGGCGTAGCGCAGACGAATCGACTGGATGATGACTCGCTACGCGCGACGGTCGAACGCGCCGTCGAAATGGCGAAACTTTCACCGCCCGATCCGCTAACGCCCGATCTTCCCAATGCCCCGACCGGCGCTGCAGTAGACGGCGCTTACGATGCCGCAACCGCCGGCGCCGATGCCGGCGTTCGCGCAGAGTTGTGCGCGCCGGTATTCGCGGCGGCCGAATCTGCCGGATGTTGGTCGGCAGGATTCGCTTCGACGTCGCGCAGCGGTTTGACCGTTGCGAATACGTCCGGAGGGCTTGCGTCCTTCGATGGTACGGACGCCGCGTTGAACATCAAGATGACGGCTACCGACTCGACCGGCTTCGCCGAGTCGTATGCAGCGTCGGTCGGAACGATCGATCCGTCGGCGGTCGCGCGCGCGGCGGTCGACAAAGCCCGTGGTACGGCCGCGCCCTCGGGTGTCGAACCGGGTGACTGGACGGTCGTTCTGGAGCCGGCAGCTTTCGGCGAACTGTTGATCTATCTCGCGAGCCACTTTTCGGCGCAATCCTTCGACGACGGGTCGTCGTTCTTTAGCGATGGTTTGGATCGCGCGTATTTTTCCGAGCGATTCACGTTGTTCGACGATTTCGCGCATCCGCTCGCGCCGGGAATGCCGTTCGATTTCGAAGCGCAACCGACGCAACGTTTGCCGCTGGTCGAAAACGGCGTCGTGCGCTCGATCGTAACCGATTCGTATTACGCCAAGAAACTCGGTCGCGAGAACACCGGGCACGCGCTTCCCGCACCGAACGCGTACGGTCCCCAGGCCCGGAATCTGGTCGTCGCAGGCGGACCCAAGACGACGCAACAGTTGATCGCCGAAACCAAACGCGGTCTGCTCGTCTCGCGCTTCTGGTACATTCGCACCGTCGATCGCAAGCGCGCCATCGTCACCGGGATGACGCGCGACGGAACGTTCGCGATCGAAGACGGGCGCGTTACCCACGGCGTCCGGAACCTGCGCTTCAACGTCGGCATCGTCGATCTGTTGGGGGCATGCGAGTTTTCGTCGGAGCAGCGGCGCACCGGCAGCTATCACTACTCGCTGGTGTCACCGGCGGCCAAGTTCGAACGCTTTAAATTCACCTCCACGACCGACTTCTAGGGGCCGATAAACCGGGTTTCGACGGGCAGGGCCGCGTGCGGCGGTAGTGGAAAGGTCGCAGCCCAATGCCTGGCAGCCTAGCTAGGCAAGGGAAGAGACTCATCGAAGGAGGGGTGTCCTTTTATGAGAGCAGCGTCCGTTGTTGCTTTTTGCACTATGGTCGGTATCGGCGTCGCTTCTACGCCGGTCGCCGCACTCTCAGACACGGCGCCGGCGGCGTCCGTGCAAACTCCAGCGGTATCGAGCGAAGCTCCGGTCGACGATTACTTCGGCCACTTCGGGCAATCGATACTCGAAATTCGCAATCGCATCGGAGACGTACAATCCGAAGCCGACGCAACGTTACGAACGTCGGATGGAATCGGCGCCATCGAACACATCGAGGATGCGGTTGCAGCATGGAAAACCCAATATCCGCACGATCCGTGGCTGGCCGCGGTGCTCGCGCATCTGTTCGAATGTTACGTGCGAGCGGGCCAAGCGCACAGCGCGCATGCGACCGCGATGTTGGAATCGTTGATCGCAAACTTCCCGGATTCGAAAGAAGCCGACGAAGCGCTGCGCGCGTTCGCGAAGTCCGATCTGCCGGCCGGTCCGGCCGCGCCGGCGGTGCAGCCGGTATCGACCGTGGTTGCGGGGCGCGTGATCGATGCAACGACGTCGACCCCGGTTTCCGGAGCGCTCGTGCTGATCTCGGACGGAACGAGCAACGATCCCGTTAGCGTACCGTTTGCCACCACCGCCGCGGATGGAACCTTTCGCATAAGCGGCGTGACCTCGCAAGCCAAATACGTCGTGGTCGATCCGCCGCACGGAAGCGCTTATGCGGCGTACAAAACGCCGTTTGCGCCGGCTACGGGGAATCTGGTCGTTAAGCTTGCGGCTCCGGCGCTCGCGGTGAACGCGGTCGCCAAGCCGTAGCGGCCACAATTCCGGCGACCGTCAATAGCGTTCCAAGGCCGACCGGAAGCGCGGGCGGCGCGGACACGATTTGAATCGCCGGATATTGGAAAACGGTCGCGGTGAGAAACAAGCCGCCGGCATTCACGGCTCGACCGGCGGCCGATAGCGCGATTCCGCGTGCCAGCGGTTGTCCGCGTTCGTCATCGACCGCGAACAGAACCGCTGGTCCGGAATCGGGCGGAAGCCCACGCAGCGCGGCAGCTGCCTGCGCCGAAAAAAGCACCGCTTTCACGTTGCGTTTTGCCGCCGGCACGGAGAAACCGTCGAACGGCAGGCTGAGGCCGGAGATGTTCTGCGTTTGCGTCATCAGCAGCACCGGCGACAAGAACGATACCCCGTCGGGCTGCGTGATCGTTAGGCGATTACCGGCCGCGTCGCGCGCATCGACCGACACGACGTTGCGCGGGATGGGTTCGAAAACGAAGGCGCCGACTTGACGAGTGCGATCGATCGAGACGGTTGCACTGCCGCGTTGCAGCGCAACCACCGGGGGTTGCGACGACGCCCCGCTCAATGGGAACGCAAGCCAATCGCCGGTTTCGGTTAACTGCAAACGTTGGCCGGGCGCGCCGATATCGGTGTGCGCGTCGGGCCCGAGCAAACCGCTGGCAACGGTCGCAACGCATACGATGCCGCTGCCGGCGATCGCAACCGCTAATGCGATGCGTACCGCCGCCGGAGACGAAGCGTTTCGTAACGGTCCGCGAGCACGCCACGCGGCGAACAACCATAGCGCGATCGGCGCGACGTTAAACCACCCGGCGTGATACGGATAATCGTTGCCCGGAAAAAAAATCTCTGCCAGCGCGGTCGCGCAGACGAGCAACATCGCTACGAATATCAACGCGCCGGAATTCCCGCTACCGCGGTTTGCAAGTCTGCCGGCGTAACCGGTCCATCGAATCCTCGCACTACGATTCCGGCGCGATCGATCACGACCGTGGTGGGCAGTCCGAGCGCGGCGTAGACGCGTCCGTAGCGTTGCTCGTCATCGATCCAGATCGGGAACGTGATGCCGAGCGAGCGCGCGAACTCCGATGCGCGTCCGGCCGATTCACCTTCGTTCACGCCGATCACGACCACGCCGCGCGCAGCGTTTTGCACGAAGAATTGCTGCAGCTCCGGCATTTCAGCCCGGCACGGCGGACACCACGACGCCCACAAATTGAGCACGACCACCCGCCCGCGGTACTGCGTTAACGATGCCGCGTTTCCGCGATCGTCGGCCAGCGGAACGATCGTCTCGCGCTGTCCGGTCGACGAGCCGGGTCCAGCCGCCGCTTGACCCGTGCCGGAATGCACGAACGGCGCGACGATCGCGACGACGATCACGCCAAGCGGCAACAACAGCCACCACAACCACCGGCGATCCAATTGGCCCAGCGGGGATGCTCCCTTCGACAAACGAAACGGCGACGGCGTGCCGGCCCGAATTCTCGACGGAAGAACGCTTGCCGCCGAATTGCGCGCCGAGCTCGCAATGCGCACGACTGCGCTCCTCGACTCCGGAATTCATCCTCGGCTCGCTATCGTATTCGTGGGCGAAGACGACTCCAGCCGCGCGTACGTTCGGACGCTGGCCAAGACCGGCGCCAATGCCGGCATCGACGTCGACATCTGCCGGTTGCCCGAATCGGCGACCGTCGGCGATGTCCGCGCAGCGCTGCGCGAGTTAGGTGAAGATCCGCTCGTTCATGGGGTCATGCTACAGCAACCGTTGCCGCCGCGACTGCCGATTCGCGCCATCGCCGACGCGATTCCGGCGCACAAAGACGTCGACGGAACGCACCCGATGAATCAAGGCCACCTAGCGTTTGGAAGCGGGACCGAGTTCGTTCCCGCCACGCCGGCCGCGGTGATGTTGTTGCTGGAGCGCAGCCCGCACTGGCCGTTACGCGGAAAAAACGCGGTGATGGTCGGGCGTTCGATCGTCGTCGGCGCGCCGGTCGCGCTGCTGATGCTCGCGCAAGACGCAACCGTTACGGTTTTGCACAAAGAATCGCGCGAGCTGCGGCCATTTCTGCGGACCGCCGACGTCGTGGTCGTAGCGGCCGGCGTTCCGGGGTTGATTCGCGGCGAAGATTTGCTTGCCGGGGCAACGGTGATCGACGTTGGAACGACGATGGTCGAAGGTGCGCTTAAAGGCGACGTAGACTTCGAATCGGCGTCGACGGTTGCGGGCGCGATCACACCGGTTCCCGGCGGTGTCGGGCCGGTTACCAACATCGCGCTATTACGCAACGTGGTGAAAAGCGCCGAACGAACGCTCGCCGTTTAGCTGCGCGAGAAGTATTTGCCGAAGTAGCGTTCTTGGTCGCGTCGAAACCCGTCGGCCCCGGGCTCGGTGCGCTGCGTTTCGCGCTCCGCACGCAACTCGGGTAACGACGTTTGCAGCAGGTGGCGTTCGGCCAAGAGCCGTTCTTTGGTCGTTGGAAGCTCGAGCAATCGCTGTTTGACCGATGCGCTCGCCGGCAGCGCATCGGCAATGAAGAACGATGCGTCGCTGGGGTCGTCGGGAACGCCGGATAACAACGACACATCCGAATGTTCCCCGGCGATGCGCACGTACTCTTCGAACAGCACGCGCACGCGCCGGCACTCGTCGCCGACCGCTTCGGCCCCATCGCCAAGCTCGTCATCGATCGATCGTACTTCACCCACCAGGAACGGACTGCGCGCCACGATCTCGTCGATGCGAAAGCGCTCGCGACCGACGGCGGTCACATACGAACGGCCTTGCGGCAACGGTGTAACGCCGATGATTTCCGCGATGCAGCCCACGTGGCGGGGCACGACATCCGTGTCGCCGGCCTCCGCACCTTCGGCGATTAACGCCACGCCGAATCCTTCGCCGCCGGCGACGCATTCGGCGATCATGCGTTTGTAGCGCTCTTCGAAAACGTGGAGATTCAACACGGAACCGGGAAACAGTACCGCGTTGAGGGGAAAAAGCCGGAGCCGGCTCGCCATGCCGCAAACTTCGGGGAGGGCGCGTTTGTTCCCCGGCCAACACTGGATCGATGGAGCAAACGATGCGTTACATCGAGGCAGTGCATCCGCATCCGCATCCGCTGCTGTTGGAGCTCGAACAGCGTAGCCGAAAAGACGGCGTCCCGCTGATGGCGCGCGAGAGCGGGCGCCTTCTCTCGATGGTGACCCACGCGATGCAGGCGAGCCGTATCCTCGAGGTCGGAACCGGCTACGGTTACGCGACCCTTTGGATGGCGTTGGCACAGCCCCGCATGGGAAAAATATGGACGATCGACCCGGACGTGCACCGCACCAGCGTCGCGATGTCGTACTTTAAACGCGCCGAAGAAGACGATTTCATCGAGATCATCAATACGCCGCCGCTCGAATTGTTGGAAAATTTTCCGCAGCGCAACATGGACATCGCCTTCATCGATGCGCCGGTCGATCGCTACGACACGTTTTTGGATCTGGTCCTGCCGATGCTCAAACTTTCCGGCATCGCGATCTTCAACGGCACGTTGCTTGGCGGCCGCGTTGCCGACGAGGATGCGGAGGATGCCGAAGCCGTTGCGGCACGCGCGTTCAACGAGCGGTTTCTCGAGCATCCCGATCTCGACGCGACGTTGTTACCGGTCGGCGACGGAATGGCGATCGGCGCACGCAAGCAATGACGGCGGGCGCCGAGTTTCGGCGCGCCATGCGCCACGTGCCCAGCGCCGTCACCATCGTTACGAGCCTACGCGACGGCGAGCCACGGGGGTTGACGCTGACGTCGTTTGCCAGCGTGTCGGTCGATCCGCCGGCGCTGTTGATCTGCGTGAATCGCGAGGCGCGCAGCTATCTGTATATATCGGAATCGAAGGTCTTCTGCGTGAATTTGCTTTCGGGAGAGCAACGGCACCTAGCCGAGCATTTTGCCGGAAAGGTGCGCGACCGCCAGTTCGAGACGGTTGAATACGAAACCGACGTAACGGGCGCGCCCGTTCTGTCGTCGAGCATCGCGCACTTCGACTGCCGCGTGCTCGAGGAGCATCACGTGGGTTCGCATTCGATTTTCATCGGGGAAGTCGTCTCGTGCGTAGCGCGCGCCGGTTCGCCGCTCGGCTACTTCGACGGAGCCTATCGCGACTTCGGGATTCGCATCGGATGATTCGCGAAACGTTCGCCGTCGGTCCGCTCGCGTGTAACTGCACGATCTTGGCAGACGAACGAAACGGCGAAGCCATCGTCGTGGACGGAGGGGATGGCGTCGATGAGGTCGTCGCCCGTCTGACGCAACGCGGTTGGCAGGCGCAGTTTCTGGTGCACACGCACGCGCATATCGATCATATCGGCGATCTCGGGCGCCTGCGCGAGCTCACCGGGGCGAAAGGGCTGCTGCATTCGGAAGATTTGCCGTTGTACGCTGCCATCGGGCAACAAGCGCAATTGCTTGGGTTACCTGATGTGCCCGCGGTGGTCGCCGTCGACGGACATCTACGCGACGATCAAGTCGTCGAAGCCGGATCGATGCGTTTGGGCGTTTTGCATACGCCCGGTCACACGCCGGGCAGCGTCTGTTTCGCGATCGAAAACGCGGGCACCACGACGTTGCTGAGCGGCGACACGCTGTTCGCCGGCTCCATCGGTCGCTGGGATATCGGCGGAACCTCGATGGCCGATATCGTCGCATCGATCCATCGTAAGTTGTTGCCCTATCCTGACGGTACGCTGGTGATCCCGGGCCACGGCCCGTTCACGACGATCGGAACCGAACGTACGCACAATCCGTACCTGGCCGGCTGATGCCGGACCACCGCACGATTAGTGCAGTTTGATCAGGAGTTTTTCTTCGGCCGGCTGCGGGGCGGGCGCCGGTTGCGGGACTGCGACTTCGCGCGGCGCGAGCGACGACAAATCTTCGATCGAGCCGGATGCGACCTTAGCGCGATAATCGTCGATCGCCACGTGCAGCGCCTCTAAGGCGCGCTGCGGATAATCTTTC